>NZ_LVYZ01000035.1:0-123313 GCF_001909095.1 Paenibacillus sp. P46E | reverse complement strand
GACAGAGGATGGAACTGGACAATAGGACGCAAGAACAAATAACCTTGAGCACCAATCGGTTAAAATTATATGGGAATATGGATACAGTTATAATTGATACAAGTGAAACAACCATTCAAGATCTCACTTTTAGAATAAAAGGAATAATAAACAATAATAAGTAAGCAAATTCAAAGAAAGGGGGGAGATGAATACAGTAAATTACTTGGAAACGAAGTTAACCAGTAGATATGAGGAAGATGACCCGGCTCGACTCGGAAATAAGAATACCTTATTTGCTGATATCCTTATCGACGGGAATTCTTTATACCAAAAACTTAAGAAGTATGATTTGGTTCCTGCCTTTGGTTGGGGAAGTGAACAATATCAAAGACTCATGATGGATTACTTCTTGCTGAAATATTCATTTGAGCTTATGTATCATAGATATCCAATACTCGTCTGCCCATGGTGCGGTGATTTGGAGTGTGGCTATATCTCAGTGAGTATTGACAGAGAATCAGATATTATTGAATGGAGCAATTTTCAGCTGGAAGGTAACCAGAGAAAGCTTGATATCGGACCTTTTTATTTTAATTGGGATAACTATAATCATGCCATTGAAAGTACTTTTGGAGCGAGTAGGGAAGCGTTCTGAATTATCAATTCTATTACGACTGTATGCTTCATTCCATGAAAACGGAGGATGGTTTGCCGCGTTTTTATATTGCCGTACAAAATGGCTCAATCATCGGTATATATGCGTTGCTAAGGAATGACCTGATCAGCCGCCAAGATGTTTTTCCGTGGCTTGCTTGTTTGTATGTGGTACCGGAGTTTAGAGGACAAAAGATGGGAGCCAAACTACTGCAACACGCGCTTCACGAATGGATATATATTTAATGGCACAGCAATGAAAATTTATACAGCCCCTACATCAACGATTACATCTATAGATGGGTATCCAGTGATCCAATCCATTAAGGAATACCCTGAACATAGGGATGTATACGTTGATAGCTGTCATGCCTCAGAAAAGATTCACTTATACCTTCTTTTATCCTCCGGGATGAGGGAAGGTTTTTCTGTATGCCTACCTGTTACAGCGATTTGCAATATTGAATAAAGTTTTCCAGCCATTGTATCGTTACCGTTTCACGTAAAATAGCGCCATCCAATATGAAATAATCACCAAAATCCACGCTATCATGTGGTGGAATACTTTGGTGACGTTCATTGTTTTTGCGTAAATGTTGCAGCCGCTCCTGATGCTGAAGCAACTGATGCTCTAAGAGGTGTATCCGGGTTGGCACATCCAGATGATTGGAAAAATACATTCTAAGCCGAAACACATCTTTGGGAGTAGGTTCTAAAGGCTCTGCTTGTTTTAACCATTTCAAAAAAGCCTCTTTGCCCTCCTCCGTAATCGAATACATTTTTTTCTCCAGGATTTCTCCGCTAATTTGAATTTCGTAAACGATAAGTCCCTCGTCAAACAGTTTTTTTAATTCCGGATAGATCTGGCTGTGCTTTGCATTCCAGAATTCACCTAAATCTTTGCTGAATTCTTTACCAATATCATAACCCGTCATAGGTTCGTTATTTAGTAACCCCAAAATGGCATACTTTAAAGTTCTCATAAGGCTCTCTTCTTCCTATACATTTCGTCTTTTTGATTTGTTAAGTATAGCATATTTTGGTGCTCGCAATAAGGATTGATACAAGCCTCGCACAACATGTATTTCAGAACATATAAATATATACATGTTTATATTGATATAAATAAAATCCTGTGTTAATATGTACTCAAATGGTGTGAATAAATTCACAATATAATTATGAAGGAGAGAAGAATCTCAGTGGAGCTTACGAAAAAGCGATGGATTATTCTGATTGCAAGCTGTTTTATTAATCTGTGTATTGGATCAATTTACGGGTGGAGTGTGTTTGCTGCCCCAATGGCTGAGTATTTGAGCAGCGTCACAGGACTTACTTTAACACCGGGGGATCTAGCTATTGCATTTACCATTACAAATTCAGTCGGGCCGATCACGATGATTTCTGGTGGGTGGATCAATGACCGATTCGGACCCAAGAAAGTGATCTTTGTAGGGGGCTTGTTGTTTGGAGGCGGTATGCTTTTATCAGGGTTTGCAACATCTGTAGGCTTCCTGGTACTTACTTACGGTATCGTACTTGGCCTTGGTACAGGAATGGTTTACGGATGCACGATCAGCAACTCGATTAAGTTTTTTCCTGACAAACGGGGTTTGGTTGGCGGTGTAACCACGGCTGCTTATGGATTGAGCTCAGTGATAATCCCTCCGATTGCCAACGGATTAATAAGTACTTCCGGTGTGAAAACGGCATTCATTATTCTCGGTATCGCATTTCTTGTGATTATATGTGCTGCTTCTTTCTTCATCGAGAAATGCCCATCTGATTTTGTTCCGTCAGGATGGACACCGAAGGCTGTACATGTTGGCCGCTCGCTGAAGAACGACAAAAACTGGAAAGGCATGCTTGCAAGTCCACTGTTTTACGTAATGATCTTGTTATTGATCAGTGGAGCTTTTGCCGGACTAATGTGTACCTCCCAAGCTTCACCTATCGCACAGAAAATGGTTGGTCTGTCTGCGGCAGCCGCAACGACCGCTGTTTCCATATTGGCTCTTTTTAACACGGGTGGACGAATCATTGCAGGCTATATTTCAGACAAAATCGGTCGAATCAATACCCTGGCAATTTCTTCTCTCTTTTCGGTAATCGGACTCACCTTGCTGTATTTATCCGGAGAAAACAGTGTGGCGACCTTTTATATTGGTATTTCGGTGATCGGATTAAGCTTTGGCTCACTCATGGGGGTATTTCCGGGATTCACTGCGGATCAGTTTGGTGCAAAAAATAACAGTGTGAATTATGGAATTATGTTTATTGGATTTGCATTAGCGGGATATTTTGGACCATCCATTATGAAGAATGTGTATAGCGCAGATGGTAGTTACCAGAGAGCCTTTGTCATTGCGGCTGTATTTGGCATCACCGGATTTGTCCTGACCTTTGTATATAAGTTGGCTAACAAGAAGAATCAGAAAGCTATCATATAAATGTGAGAAAGAATCATCTACAGAGAAGGAGTAAGAAAGCATGCATAGAAAATATCCAAACTTAAGCAAGCCCATCACCATCGGCAATGTGACTTTTAGAAATAGAATGTTTGGCGCACCTATGGGAGGAACAGATATTACAGCTGACTGCACCATTGGTCCTAAATCTACCGCTTTTTATGAATTAAGAGCAAAAGGCGGCGCTGCCTCAGTTACAGTCAGTGAAGTTGTAGTTCACCCCGAGACAGAAGCTTCACATATGTATCATCTGGATTTGGGAACAGTGGATTCTTTGGCCAGCTTTACGTATACAGCAGATGCTATCCGCCGTCACGGGGCTATTGCCAGTGTGGAGCTATCCCATTCGGGTCAATATGCAGGAACTTATCTGACTGATAAAAATAAGAAACAGGGACTTGCCCAGTGGGGCCCCAGCCCCGGGGTGCGTCCAGACGGCAGAGAAGTTAAGGAGCTTACGCAAGAACTGATTGATGACATTGTAGCTGCTTATGGTACCTGTGCGGGACTTGCGAAGCGAGCAGGTTTTGAAATGATTATGGTTCATGGCGGGCATGGTTGGTTGATTAATCAGTTCTTTTCTCCTCATTTCAATCGCAGAACAGACAAGTATGGCGGATCATTGGAGAATCGGGTGCGTTTTGCCCAGGAGGTGCTTGATAGTGTCCGTGAAGCTGTTGGTGTTGGTTTTCCCATAGAGTTTAGAATGAGCGGCTCCGAGTTGTTTGAAGGCGGCTATGATCTGACAGAAGGGATTGAAATTGCCAAATTACTGGAATCAAGGATCGACCTGCTACATGTATCTGCCGGAACGTATCAGACAGGGTTTGGTATCACACACCCTTCTATGTTCTTGCCTCATGGCAGTAATGTTTATCTTGCGGCAGAGATCAAGAAGCATGTTAGTGTTCCGGTAGCAACGGTTGGCGGATTAAATGACCCTGCTCAAATGGAAGAAATCATTGCCAGCGGTCAGGCGGATGTTGTAGAAATGGCCCGTGCCCTCCTGGCGGATCCCGAGCTCCCCAAAAAGGTGATGAGCAACCGTGATGAGGATATTATCAAGTGTCTGAGATGCTTCACCTGTATGGCAGAACGTGCTGAAACATCCACAAGACGCTGTACAGTTAACCCGCTCATTGGTCGTGAAATGGATGGTACCGACATATATCCTTCTCCTAATTCACGCAAGGTTTTGGTAGCTGGCGGAGGCCCGGGTGGACTGTATGCCGCGCTTACCGCAGCTAAACGCGGACATCAAGTCATTTTATGTGAGAAGTCTGATGACGTAGGGGGTATTTTGAGGGGCGAACAGGCCATTCCATTTAAATATGAGATGTATGAGTTGGGAGTAACTCTCGGAAAACTCGCCAAAGACGCCGGTGTTGAGATTCGTTTGAATACACCTGTGACTAAAGCGTATGCTGAGAAAGAAGACGTTGATGCGTTAATTATCGCCGTCGGTTCCGCAGCCATTGTTCCTCCAATCCCCGGATTAGACGGAGATAACGTAGTCGTTGTGAATGACTATTATCTGGAGAAGGACAAGGTCAGCGATAGTGTAATCGTATTGGGAGGCGGTCTGGCAGGCTGTGAAGCCGCCATTCACCTTGCCCAGGAGGGTAAGACTGTCCATCTGGTAGAGATGAGAACGGAGCTGGCTCCAGATGCTAATATCAGACATCGTCCCATTATGCTGAAAGAAATTGAAAAGAACAACATTCAAGTGCATTTAGGATATAAAGGGCTGCGTGTCACACAAGAAGGTGTGGTATGCGCGGAGCCCAATGGGGAAGAGGTTCTTGTTCCGGGTACTTCGGTCATTTGTGCGCTTGGACAACGAGCAAGAAGAAATGTAGTAGATGAGTTATTGGATTGCGCACCTTATGTTGCCCAAATTGGGGACTGCGTTAAGGCATCAACGATTACGACTGCAATCTATCAAGGTTATCATGCCGCACTTGATATTTAACGCTGCTAAACCTTCTTTCATCCTTCGGGATGAGAGGAGGTTTATTTTTGTTCGGTGAGAGAGTAGCAGAAACTAGAAAAAGACGATGGCCAGCAATCCGATGTAATAAATTAATCTGTGATTTGCTGGCTATCGCCCTGGTTGCTGAAGCTATTGAATCATTCCCTGCAGAAACACTGTCATCATTTTAGCGGCCTCCGCTCTGGTTGCGCCGCCTTTAGGATCTAATGTGTTGTTGCCTTTGCCGGACAGGATTCCTGCCTTCTGCAAGGCGGTTACCGCATCCACGGCCCACGTACTAACGCTGCTGTTGTCTGCAAAGCCTGCGTTGCTGATGTTGGCAGGAAGTGCGTAGCCCGCAAGATCAGCATACCGCCCGATCATGACGCTGATTTCCTCGCGGCTGATGAAGGCATTCGGATTGAATCTATGGTTGCCTGCTCCATTTACGATGTTATTCCCGGCGGCCCACGCTACATAAGGCAGGTACCAGTCACCGGCTTTGACATCGGTAAACGCTGAGGAGGAATACCCTGAGACATCCGCATTGGCGAGTCCTGCCAGCATTTTGGCGAATTCTGCCCGGGTAATCCCCTTATCAGGTGCGAATGTGTTGGCGCCTGTACCGGAAATAATGTTGTGCGCAGCCAGGTAGGTAATATAGCTGCTACCCCAGTGACCGGAAGTGTCGCTAAAGCTGATTTTGTTATAGCCTACAGCGTATTTGCTGAGGTGGTTGGTTAACAATGAGACGGTTCCTGTCTCCTGGTTATACCCCGACTTAACGACCGCATTAGGCTTGCCGCTACTGTCAATGTAATAGGCGGTAATGGCGTTAGCATCTTCACCTTGGGCGAGCTTGAACGGAATACTGATCTTGATGCTTCCGCCTCCAAAGCTGATCAGGCTTGAAGCGCCAGACTGAACGGTATACTCCAGCATAGGCCGTGTACCGACCAGACTTGCTGCTTCAGAAGAAAGGCCGGAAGTAGCTGCTGGAGCGATTCCAATGCGGATACTGTCTCCCCCGGAATTTTTCAACGACCCCAAGGCGGCTTTGTTAAAGGACATGTTTCCGAACTGGGTTACAAGTTCCACTTCAGCAGTTTTACTCTCGAACAGCTTGCTGATGGCATCCTTGGAAAGTGTGATTCCAACTGACTTTGCATGGTCTACGGTTCCCACATTCAGCAGAACTGAGATCTTTGCTGCGGTAGAAGAGCTGACCTTAGTCAACAAGTCAGTAATTTGGGAATCCTTAATCGTTGCCTCTGCTTTTCCGCTGGGATCGGCAGTTGCCGTTACCGATAGGCTCTGCTTCCCGTTATCTGTCCCCGGACTGGATGCGGGACTTGGAGTAGCCGAAGGTACAGGGGAAGGTGTTGGCGTTGCCACTGGCCCATTCCCGCCAGGAGAAGAGCTGGAAACGGTGCTCAAGGATGCTTTTAAAGGACTGCTAGAGTTATCCGTAAGGTCATAAGCGATGACAGAGAACGAATAGGTTGTGCCTGGAGTCAATCCAGTTACATTATAGGAGTAGGTAGCACCGGTTACGGTGTGAAGCAGTGTGCTGTCACGATATACGCTGTAGCTGACTACCCCTTCGTTGTCTATTGCTGCCGGCCAATTCAAGGTAAGGCCCGCCTGGGTAATATTTGAACCGGTCAGTTTGGCGTCTGCCGGCCAACTTGGCGCCTCGAGGTCTACAGCGAGCTTGATGCTGTTAGCGTTATAGATTACTTTCATTTTGTATTGGCTAGGCAGTCCTGTTGTCTCTACGGAAGAAAATTCTCCGCTCCGCTGATCCTTACCATGGGTGATGAGTGTAATCACACCGTCAGGTACGTAATGATTCAAAAAGTTCAGATGCAATGTACCACCAGCCTGTACTTTGCCCTTAATATTGAGTAGATCGTTTGAACTGTTAAGGTTCATTTCAAGTGTGCCGCCGGCAGACTGGCTGAAATTCCCGCCGATGGTCATCTGTCCAGGAACATTCTGAATCAGGGTTCCCCCGTGGTTGGTCACATCGCCGGTTCCGAAAGCTGCCGCCGAATTTCCCTCAAGCGTACCTTCATTCAGCTGTGTACCTCCGGAATAACTATTGTTCCCCTGAAGCTTGAGCGTCCCCGTTCCCTTTTTGGTTAGCCCCCCTGTGCCGGAAATGTCATTCCTCCAGCGGTCCAGGGCATTGAAGCCGCCTTGATAAGTGTCCATGGTCACTGTAACGTCATTCGCAAAAGCACCATAGCCATCTGCTGCGGCAAAGAGATTAAGCCGTCCCCATCCTTCCGGGTCATCAAGCACAGGATAGCCGGAGGGAAGCCCGGTCGTGGCTAAGACCCAGCGGCGCTGCGTATCGTCCAGGTACGGCAGGCGTGTTTCGAGCAGGACTTCTGCGCCTTTTGGAACCACCACTGGCTTAGTTGTGGAATCGATCGGACTGAATCCGTAGGTCAAACGCTCTGTGTAGTTTTGTTTATTCTTGGCGTAATTGCTGAACCGGTCTTCTGCTGTGCCGGTCTGTGTCAACAATAGACCATGCGCATCGTTATACGCCGTCTTTTTCAAAAGGCTATTGTTCGGTTCATTCAACGCAGCAGCGGATACCGCAGTGGCCATGACCCGTGCTCCCATTACATCAAGCGGTGAGTGCATTCCGGCAACGATACGGTTGTTTCCAAGTTCCGATGCCCGGGTAAGTAGTTCCTGGAACCGCTCCGGTACAGCATAGGCCATCGCTATTGCACTCAGGTAAGCGGCATTGGTATGGCCGCTTGGAAATCCGCCGTCGTTGCTTGGATCAGCATTGATTGCAGGAACAAGGGACGGCACTACAATGGCTGGGCTGCTCCAGCGAAACGGGCGCGGATATTTATAATAGGTCTTGGATGGACTAGTTGAAGCACTGCTGTTGCGGAAGGTATTCACCAAGCTCACGATGCTGCCGAGACTGGAATTCGGATCGCCTGAACCATATTCTCCGCCGTTTCCCTGATCCTCATATTTAACTGTTGTGGCATCTGCGGGAATACCGGTGATTGTTGTCGTTGCTCCCGCATGAAGTCTGTAGATATCGGTAAGTGAACCCAGGCCATCCATGACGCTGTAGCTCTGTTTTCTCCGGTCATCCAAATAGGCTGCATCAGCCTCACTGGAGGTTCGTTTGGCGGCCATGTCTACCACCTTTTGGATGTTGGCATCCAGCACGCTGCTGTTCAATTTCGTGCCAGTATCCCAGGCAGCACCAGGAGTCCACAGTTGTTCAAACCCGGAAAGAGTCCCGATCGCTGGGTTTGAGAGGGTCGTCTTGTTGGAGGAAGTATTGATTTTGTAATTGTCTACATAATACCCCCAGGCCGGTGCAGGCGGCAGCGCCACTGATTCCGGGATGGGAGCCGCACTCGCACTCGCAACCATTCCACTTATGGAACTTAAAAGTAATGACAGACCCAAAGCGGCTGATACTTGCTTTTTCCTAAATCCCATTCTCAAAATGTATCACTCCTCTGTTTTAGTTCGACATCACTGTAGCATTCGGGTGATCCGGGCCTCAATACAACAAATTCCCCATTCTATAAAAATCGTATGTTCTCTTTAGAATCAGGCTTCTTTACATAAACAGGGTCGATGTATAACGCTCTGTGAACATACTTCCAATAAGATTAGGAGATGGTTAAGATGCTTCAACACTTTCGAATCCGGAGACAACAACGATGAAAAAAAACGGGAACTCTGCTTTTGCCAACCTCGCTATTTCCTATGTAACGATCGTGATGGTCATTGTCCTTTTGCTCTGCTCCATCTTTTATATGTATTTTCCTAAAAACTACAATGAAGAAATCCAAAAAAAGAATCAGATTATCCTGGAGAGTGCGGCCAACTATATCGAATCGTCTGTGTTTCAGCGGGTGCAGCAAATTTATCTGGATCTTTCCCTGGGTGAGCCCGTTAGTATTGATGTATTTGCCAAAGAGACCCTTCAGGGCAATCACGGCACTGTACTGGATCTGCAGGACCTGCTTAAGAATGAAGTCGCGGATTATGCGGACATTGTTTCTGCAGTTCATTTGTATTATCCCAAGCCAAACATCATGATTTCGTCGGACGCCGGGCTGCGATACTTGGATCAGGAGCGTGAAGACACAGCCGCGGCAGTAAGCTGGATGGAACGTTTGCAGAATAGCGATTCAAGCTTTGTGTGGACCGAAGCGCGCATGGCACCCCAGGACATCAATAGGAGTTTGTCAGACGATAACCTGGCGGGCCCTATGATTTCATACGCACATAGCTATCCTTTTCACTCCACCGGTGCCGACTGCGACCTGATGATTGCTATCGATATGAAGGAGGAGGCCATCAGCGGAATCATCCGGCATATTATGCCTTCTGATTATAAGAACACTTTTGTTATGGGGCCAAGCGGGACGATTATCTCTGCGGCGGACAAAGGAATACTGGGTCATAGCGCCGGAAGCAGCTCACCTATCAACAAAATTCTGTCTTCCACAGCGGTAGCTGAAAGCTTCACCGAAACGATAAACCGGGGGTCCAATGAGGTTTCTTTTCACACCTTTCCATCCAATGACTGGAAAATATATAACATCACACCTACAGACAACTACTATCAGAAATCGATTCTATTGCAGAGGATGGTGCTCCTGATTTGTCTGCTGGCGGCTATCGTAGGTATGGTCCTGTCCGGTATTTTCACCGTCGCCATTTATGACCCCCTGAAGCGCTTAAGGGACAAAATGAAAGGCATGTTCGACAATACCCCGGATGCCGGGCTGAATGAATACACACTGATTGATACAGCCATCAACAGATTGACCCGCAAGGTGAGCAGTCTCGAGGAAACCCTGCAAGCCAACAGTCCGGTCATCAAGCATAATATCGTGCTCAATCTCCTGAATAACAGCTACAGTGAGGAGGAACTTGCGGAGCAATTGCAATCTATCCATATTCCCCTAACGTATACCCGCTACTGCTGCATGCTGATAGACCCGGTTAGTCCGGGTTTCAAAGCGCTCCATTCCAAAACTGCGCAATTTGTTCTCTACCGGATGATTAATCAATTGGAAGCTGCGGATTTTGCTGGATGCCATATCATTGCAGAAGAGCTTCCGGATAAAAAAGTAGCGGTTATTGTGTGTACAGACAAAGCAAAGGAAGGGCTGCTGGAGCAGATTTCAAACTTCATTCTTTCAGAGGCGGAACGCGGCTTTAACCTGAAATTCAAAATCTCCCTGGGCTGCTGGGTGCAGCGGTTTATGGAGGTGTATAAGAGCTTTGGTGAAGCGAAGATCCTTGCTAAATATGGATTCCTCCTGCCTGAGGTTTCCATTATTAAGGATACAAGCCTGCTGGAGAGGGAGGGCAGTCCTAACGAAATCCCGCAGACGGTTCTGCTGAAATTCAAAGAAAAGCTTCAGGCAAGGAATATTGAGGGTGCTTCCGCAGCCGTTGACCATCTATTGGATCAGATGCGGGAAGGGGTGTATTCTGCAGATTACTGCCGCTTTATATTGCTGAATACGGTATCGGTATACTCGGATTATCTATTAAGTGTGAGGTATACCCCATCGGATCATGTCAAAATAAACTTATACAATGAATATACTTCCATTCATGATATCAACGGCTATAGGGAATGGCTGACGGATTCCATTGCGGTGTGTATTAGTCATATGGAGAAGCGGAGCGACAATCGGACGAGCGAGAGCATTGAGGCGGTTAAGCGATATATCAGCTCACATCTTTCGGAGGAGCTTTCGCTCGATACGGTTGCGGGCAAGGTCTTTCTAAGCCCCAAATATCTCAGTAAGATATTCAAGGAAGAAACCGGGACAAACTATATTGAATATGTGACCGGGAAAAGGATGGAAAAAGCCCTGGAGCTGATGGCTAACCATAATATGACCATCGAGCAAATTGCGAACACCGTTGGATATGGCACGACAGCTTATTTTATCAAAAAATTCAAAGAGAAGAACGGTTATACCCCTAAGCACTATATACGACAATTAATGGAGCAGTCATAGGAGGCCGTGGACATGAAAATGAACCGTCTTCAATCACTCTCGTTCCTGTTGCTGTTGATGATGCTGATGTCTGCTGTCGGTGGATGTGAAGCTCCCCGGGATACCGGAGAAACCGCTCAAGCGGCACCTGCGTTGGACAGCGCCTATACCATTTCCTGGACGATGCATCAGAATGAGCCGGTTCCCGAAGATGCGCAAATGCTTACATATATCGAGAATAAATTCAAGGTGGACCTGAAGGTCTGGAATCTTGAAAATAATAAATATGAAGCGCTGCTGAACCTAAAGCTCGCACAAGGGCAAATTCCGGACCTGTTTCGGATCAGGCAGCCGCAGGATCTTTTGAAATACGAGTCACAGGGAGCGCTTGCCGAAATTCCTAAGGACATTCTGCTCCACAATGCACCGAACCTCATGCAGGAGATCCATCACAATGCTCCCGGATATTTGAACTATGGGGAAATTGGCGGGAAGCTCTATGGGATCCCTGTGGTGAATCCGACGAATATCTATAGAATCCCAGTTGTGTACAGAAAAGATTGGCTGGATAAGCTTGGGCTTGGGGTTCCAGAGACCTTGGCGGAGTTTGAGAAAGTCATGTACGCCTTCACGAACAATGATCCGGACGGTAACGGCAAGAAGGATACCTATGGGCTCTCCAGTGAAGGGATGAATGTTGTTTTTGGGGCGTTCGGACAGATTGTTTTTGCCGACCAGCTGTATTTCAATGTCAAGGGGCAGAACCTGGTCATTGGAGCTCTGGAGCCGGAGATGAAGGAAGCCCTGGGACTTCTGCGAAAGTGGTACAAGGATGGTATTATTGATCCTGAATTCATCACCGGAGAGAATAAGGGCGGCTACAAACACCTGTCCCATGCTTTTATCAACGGAAGAATCGGGATGACCTCGATGGGGAACTACTATCACTGGATTCAAGCCGGAGATTACATGGAGCTGGATGAAAAAGGTGAAGAGGTACCTGTGGAGGCCACGTTCAATGCACGAGAGCTTGCAGCCAAGAACAAGGACGCCAGGATCATATTCGGGCAGCCTGTGACCGGCCCCCAGGGGAAAAGTGGTTCGAAGGCGTATGATATGCTGATGAGCTTCACGGCGATTGGTGCCGACGCCGTCAAAGAGCCGGGGAAGCTGGAGAAAATTCTGCAGATTCTGGACTATGTCAGTGCGAATCCGGATGAGGATGAAGCAATGTCCATGCTGTACGGGATTCAGGGGGTACATTGGGAGTGGTCGGACAAGTCCACGGGTGATTTCATGATCCTCCCCCCGTTTGATGCCATCACCAATTATACCAACCGGATCGGCGCCGGAATCGGAATGACCGTTCCGCGCAAGCCTATGGGCCGCAGAGAGCAGTGGGCCTCGACCTTGGGCTTGGATAAGAATGGGATATACAATGCTCTGAAGGTTTCCACACCTTCACTCATGAAGTACAGCGCTGGGCTGATCAAATTCAAAAACAAAGCCTATATTTCCATTATCACCGGGGACCAGCCCATAGATTATTTCGATTCCTTCTTCAAGGAATTTATGGGAGCGGGCGGTGAGCAGGTTTTGCAAGAGGCCAATGACTGGTACCATATGGAGCCGGAAAATGAATAGGAGAGAAAATGAATATAAAAAACCGCGTAAGCCGGAATTTCTCCGGTGTACGCGGTTTTATATTTAGAGCCATCCTTTATGGCCATGTTGGTTAGTTTAGTTGGAATTAGTGGTATTTCACCGATTTGATCCGTGCCTCTTCCTGATAGGAGAGCGGGCTTGGTGAAGGTGGAGTATGCAGGTGACGTTCTGCCGAATATTCAATTTTCCAGTAATCCTCTTCTTCCGAGGCCATCCATGGCTGCCACATTCCCGATACCCAATTCTTAAGTTCTTTAAGTCCTGCCAGCATTTCTTCCATCCTCCTTGGGCTATGAAATCTATGATTCAAAGCTCCTTTTGGTTACGCTTTCATTATAACATATAATTACGATATTGAAAGGTGTGTCCGCCTGAAATAGACAGAAAATTGTGAACAAATTACGTAGATAAAGGGAATTGTATCTGTTTGAGAGATATGTGTCCTCCCTGTGGAGACAACGTTGATTATTCCTGAATAGTGGGGAAAAGTGACGGAAACAGATCATTCAATAAAAAACGGCTGCCCCGTTTTGAGGCAACCGCATGAACTAATTCTATAGGACAGATCTGTTATTTGATCCGTTTCAATGCTGCTTCCTGGTCAATGGATCGTCTGGACAGCAAATCAAGTGTGACGTCATGTCCCCGCAGCGTTTCTTCGATACGCTCTATGGTGTCACGGGTGGCAATCACTTCGGCGTTCACTTCCGATACGGCCTGCTGGATCAGTGGGATTAACTTGGTATCCTCTTTAATACTGGCGATATCCAGTTTTATGTCACTAATCTCGGATTTCATGTCACTAATCTCGGATTTCATGTCACTAATCTCGGATTTCATGTCACTGATCTCGGATTTTATGTCACTTAAGTCAGACTGTACACCAGTTATAGCAGTAAGTATTTGTTGAAGTAAGAGGTCACTCATCGTCACAGCTCCTCAGTTATTAATAATAAATTATCGATGGATGATGGATGCGAAAGGGTGTTCTTCATCGGTGTAATTTTGATTCATTATAGCATAAATGTGAGTGGACAAGAATTGGAAAAAGCATGAACTCGGATGGATTCCCCGTGAAAAAACAGAAACCTATAATTCTGACTGGTTTTTGCACTAATTATTGGGATATTTTCCATTTACCAAAGGTGCTATATTGATTTTCGTAAGCGGTTTCAAAAAACAATAAGGGAGGAAACAACTTTTTATGGCTAAAAAGAAATCGTTCCTGTCACTTGTATTAATCGCCGTTTTACTGCTTGCCATGGTTACACCTGTGGTATCCGCTGATTCATCGGAACAGGCACCGCACACCAACGCTGCAACCGCAAATCTGCAATCTTATGTGGATGCGCTGCTACCAGGCTGGAACCTGGGGAATACGCTGGATGCAACGGGGGCGGATGAAACCTCTTGGGGCAATCCGGCAGTTACTCAGGAACTCATTAAGAAGATTGCCGCCCAAGGGTACAAAAGCATTCGCATTCCAGTAACCTGGGATGTTCATGTTGGAGCCGCTCCGGGCTATACGATTGATCCGGCTTATTTGGCCCGGGTTCAGCAAGTGGTTGACTGGGCAATTGGCGAAAATCTGTATGTTATGATTAACCTCCACCATGATTCCTGGTTATGGATCAGCAAGATGGAGCAGCAGCATGATCAGGTATCAGCCCGTTATAACGCGATTTGGACACAAATTGCGAATAAATTCAAGAACCATTCCAGTAAGCTGATGTTCGAGAGCGTCAATGAGCCGCGTTTTACCGATGGGGGGACTACTGATGAGAACAAGGCGCTCCAGATGCTGGACGAACTGAATGTATCCTTTCGCAGTATAGTCAGAAAATCCGGTGGAATGAACGCCACCCGTCCGCTGGTGCTCTCTACTTTGGAAGCGTCTCCAACACAGGTCCGCATGGACTCGCTATATAATACCATCGCAAAGATGAACGATTCCAACCTGATCGCGACCGTGCATTATTATGGTTTCTGGCCGTTTAGCGTCAACATTGCAGGCTATACCAAATTCGATACGGATACCCAGAATGACATTAATACCACTTTCACGAATGTATATAATACCTTTACTTCTAAAGGGATTCCAGTCATCGTAGGCGAATACGGCCTGCTTGGCTTTGATAAGAACACGGGTGTGATTGAACAAGGCGAGAAATTGAAGTTTTTCGAATATCTGGCCTACTATCTGAAGTCGAAACAAATTACACCGATGCTGTGGGATAATGGCCAGCACTTTGGCCGTACCACCTATCAATGGTCTGATCCTCAGTTATACAATATAATGAAAACCAGCTGGAGCAATCGTTCTTCAACTGCTGAGAGCGATCTCATCAACTTGAAAAAAGGTGCATCTGCCAAAGACGTGACAGTGAAGCTTAACCTGAATGGAAATACGCTGTCCTCCATCTTTTTCGGGAGTCAGCAGCTGCTGCAGGGAACCGATTATACACTGAGCGGTGACCAGCTAACCTTCAAGGCTGCCCGGATCACCAGTCTTACGTCCTCCGGCAAGCTCGGTGTGAACGCAGTATTGACTGCACATTTCAACAAAGGGGCAGACTGGAACTTTAACGTGATTCTGTATGACACGCCGGTACTAAGCAATGCTCAAGGGACTACCAGTTCATTTAAGATTCCTGCTGTCTTTAATGGGACTACCCTGGCAACCATGGAAGCTGTGTATTCCACAGGCGGCAATGCCGGTCCGCAAAATTGGACGCCGTACAAGGAATTCGCTTATGCATTCACGCCTTCCTACAGCACGAATGAGATCAGCCTGCTTCCGGCCTTTTTTAACGAAGTCAACAATGGTGATGTCATTCTGAAGTTCCATTTTTGGAATGGTGAAGTTGTAAGCTACAAAATGACGAAAAACGGGACGAGTGTTACCGGGGTAACGATGTAGCGAATGGACTAAGCAAGAGCCTTCTTTTATCCTTCGGGCTGAAAGAGGGCTTTTTTGTTGCTGTTGAACAGGCGGTTTTGCCATATATCCCTGGGAGTTTTGGAGATACTATCTAAATCTTAGGCGAAGGTGTGGTTAGCCTTACGGCTACCAACCCGCATTGCCATGGAGAGTACATAGGCAAACTATTTAAATTTAGAAATATACAAAATAGGGTAATGGGTGTAAAATTGCTTTACTTGAGTTTCCGGAACATGGACAGCGAATCTATGATCTCGCAAAACGGATTGCATCAATAAAGGCCCCTCACCCGTTTCCACTTGTTACACGTCCTTATGTGAATTAATTCGCATGTGCAGATCGTATATCGCCAGTCCGGCCTGAAGCAGGAAGAGAAGCTCAGAAACCAATCAACAGAGAAGATGGAGGCTACCCGAGGAACATGAAGAGAACAAACTTGAAACACCTGATGATGCTGTTAATGCTGGTTGCTGCGTTTAGTGTGGTGGCGGCGGGCTGCGGCTCAAATACGAACAATACAGGCAAGGCAGATACAGGAAATGCTGCTGGAGACGCACCGGCTGCAAGCGAAGCACCCGCAGAGTCGGCTGAACTGACACTGGGACTTTTGCCTTCGATTGATGCTATTCCATTCATTTTGGCTCATGAGCAGGGTTTTGACAAAGAGCATAATGTGAATCTCAAAATTCAGACCTTCAAGAGTGCCAAGGATCGGGATGTGGCTTTTCAGGCCGGCAAGGTGGATGGCATCAGTGCCGATCTGGTGGCCATCTCGATTTATAACGAAGCGGGTCTGGATGTGAAGATTACAAGCACCACCACTGGCGAATTTGATCTGCTGACTGGTAATGACGAGATTCAGGATGTGAAGGATCTGAAGGGGAAAACAGTGATTTTATCCAAAAACACCTCAACCCAGTATACGGTCGCTACTATGCTGAAGCAGGCGGGTCTGACGGAAGCTGATATTAAGGTGACTGAAGTGCCCCAGATCCCGACCCGTCTGGAGTTGCTGAAGAACCACAAAGCCGATGCGGCTGTATTACCCGAGCCTTATGTCACTATGGGCAAAACGGCGGGGCTGCGCGTGCTCAGTTCGACCAAGACTGCAGGAGTGAACCCGTTTGTGCTGGCCTTCCCGCAAAGTGCGATTGATGCCAAGGGACAAGCCATTCAAGATATGTACGCCGCATATGATGAAGCAGTAGCCTACATGAAATCGCATGACCAGTCAGAGTATATCGATCTGATTATCAAGGAGGTCGGCTATCCGGATACCTTGAAGGATCAGATTACAGTGCCGGCATACCAGCCGGCGAACCAAGTAGATGTGAAGGAAGTGGAAGCGGCGTTCGCCTGGGCACGGGAAAAAGGCCTGCTGACCAAAAATATATCGGCTGAAGAAGTGATCTCCGATGTCCAGTTTAAGAAATAGCGGTCTTCGCATCAAAGACCTTCAAGTGGAATATACAAGCGGGCAACCGGCGCTCGGACAAGTCAGCCTGACCTTGCCTGAGCATGGAATCTATACGATTATCGGGCCTTCCGGCAGCGGCAAATCCACGCTGTTGCGCGCGGTAGCGGGATTGCTCCCAAGTTATGGGGGAGAATTGCTGTTCAACGGAAAATCCGTACATGACAAAGAAACACTGATCGGGCTTGTCCCGCAGAACTACGGGCTGCTGCCCTGGAAAACCGTCCGTGATAACATTCGGGTGGCTATGCGGATTACAAGTCCGGACCGGGAGAGCAAGAGAGTCACGGAAGCGGGAATTTCCCACTGGCTGAAGTCGATGGGGATAGCTGAACTTGCCGGACGCTACCCGCTCTCACTCAGCGGAGGTCAGCAGCAGCGGGTAGCCATTGCCAGGGCGTTTGCCATTCGGCCAACGATTTTGTTGCTTGATGAGCCATTCTCCGCACTGGACGCCATTACCCGTGAAGCGCTGCAGCAGATTTTCCTGGACAATTGGCTGGCACATCCGGCAACCACATTATTTGTTACTCATGATGTGGAGGAAGCGATTCTGCTCGGGCAGAAAGTGATTGTAATGCCGTCTGCGAAACAGGATACTCCCGAAATTCTCGACAATACCCCTGTGTTTGCCATGAAGCATGAAGAGAAACGGGACAGCAATGAATTCTTTGAGCAGAGCAAACGGATCAGAAAGGTAATGCTTGCGAAATGGTGAAAAAACGGGGTCTTCCACATTTACTGCGGTTATTATTTGTTTTTTTGTGCATGAACATCATTTGGTATATAGCCTATCTGCTGATGAATCACCCGATTCTCCCCAGCCCCGGAGCAGTCTATGAAGCTATGTTCCATCTGGGAGCCAGGGATGTAGCGCTGAATGTAGGGTACAGTCTGCTGCGCATCTTTGAAGGTGTGCTCCTGGCGCTTCTGATCGGCCTGCTGATTGGTCTTCTGATGGGTCGCTCACAGCTGTGGAACCGGCTGCTGGACCCGGTAGTGTACCTGACGTATCCGATCCCCAAAATTGCGCTCCTGCCGGTGGTTATGCTGTTCTTCGGTCTTGGCGAAATCTCCAAGGTGCTGATGATCATGCTGATCCTGCTGTTCCAGGTCATCATCTCCGTGCGTGACGGCGTCAAGGCGATTCCTGAAAGCACATATGATGTCTTGACCAGCATCGGTGCAAGCACAGGACAGAAATTCTGGAATGTGACGCTTCCCGGAGCGCTGTCGGTCATTCTCAGCACGATCCGGATCTCGCTTGGAACAGCGATTTCCGTCCTGTTTTTTACCGAAATTTACGGGACAGAACACGGCATGGGCTTCTTTATCATGGATGCCTGGCTGCGGCTGGATTATCCGGAGATGTACGCAGGTATTATGCTGTTCAGCCTGGTCGGCTTTGTGCTGTTCCTGCTGGTGGATGTTCTGGATTACAAGTTTATGAAATGGCGGCGTTGAAGAAGGCGGCTCAGAGATGAGCCGTTTTTTTCCTTGGCACAAATATCGTCCAGCATATCCCCAAAAGCAAATAAGTTCTTCACAACTTTAGGATATGCTGTATATATAAGAAGGAGGGAAACGAAATGAAAAAAATCGGGTTAGGCATTATCGCATTAGTATTGGTTATGGGAATCGGCACGAGCGTGTATGCGGCAGGCAATGACGATGGACAAAGCTGGTTTGAGAACATGCTGCCATTTGCGAAGCAGATGCATCCTGATCTGACCGACAGTCAGGTTAAAGATATGGTGAACCATTGCCGAAGCGGGCAAGGGACTAACACGAGCGGTATGATGGACCGTACATCAGGACGCGGCGGTATGATGAATTTCTGATGATAAAAAAATGAAGATGGACCTCCGGCCCCGTAAGGGCGGGGTCTGTCTTTTTATATAGAAGGGACGGTTGTCTATGAATACTTCAACCATTCTGCTTGTGGATGATGAGACGGATATTCTTGAGGTCATCAGGGCCTATCTGGAGAAGAACCATTATATAGTATACGAAGCCGAGAACGGAACTAGCGCGCTGCAGCTTTTTGAACGTGTGAAGCCTGATCTGGTGGTTCTTGATCTTATGCTGCCGGATATATCCGGTGAAGAGGTCTGCCGTATTATCCGCAGCAGCTCAAGCACTCCCATTCTTATGCTTACCGCGAAGAGCAGTGAGGATGATCTGGTGGACGGTCTGCTGAGAGGTGCGGATGACTACATGACCAAGCCCTTCAGTCCGCGTGAACTGCTGGCACGAATAACCAGCCTGCTCAGGAGAGCGCATCCCCCGCAGAATCAGATGCAAGGCAGTGCCCTGAACTTTGGAGGGGGCGGCCTCTCCATTGATGCGGAACGGCATGAGGTTAAAGTGGACGGTGAGCTTGCCATGTTAACTCCACTTGAATTCAAGCTGCTGGAGTGTCTGACAAGGAGTCCTAAGCGGGCTTTCAGCCGTTACGAGCTGGTTAATCTGATCCAGGGGGATGATTTCGACGGTTTTGAACGGACTATTGATGTGCATATCAAGAATCTGCGGCAAAAAATCGGCGATGATTCCAGGCGTCCCCGCTATATTGCGACTGTGTTCGGCGTCGGCTATAAATTTTTGGTGAACCGGGATGAATAAAAGCGGATTACGGACCAAACTCCTGCTATCCCATTTAGGTGTGGCCTTATGCTCTTTGCTAATCATTATGTTCCTGGTTAACCTGGTCATGAGCTTCTCTTTCGGAAGGTATGTGGAGGCGCGGCAGCGCGCGGAGGCAGGGTTCCTTCTGGCTGATCTGGAGCAGGCCTATGATTCCTCGAATTCCTGGAGCATGGACACATTGATGTCATTGTCCCATCAGGCCATGCTGCGGGATTATTCTATCCGACTCTATGATGCAGCGGGTAAACTCATCTGGGATACAGGGAATATGGGGATGTCGGCGGTTGCTTCAGATGAGGCTGCCAGCCGTTATTCGGTGATGGGCAACGGAGCGAATGTGGGTACACTCGAAATTCAGGGGAATGGCGGAGCAGAGCAGATGCAGAACCGTGACTTTTTGCAGATGTTCAATCGGCTGTCATGGGGCGCACTGCTGCTGGTGCTTGGCGGGGCCTATCTGTACAGCAGATACATGGCCAAGGATCTAAGCCGGCCACTCGTGCGTATCAAGGGAATTGCGGTACGGATGAGAGAAGGAGATTTGACGGAAAGGGTTACCCTGCCTGCCAGTAGACAGACGGAGATTGATGAGGTTGGACAGGCACTTAATTATCTCGCGGATACGCTGCAGCAGCAAGAAAAGCTCCGGAAGAATCTCACAGCCGATGTGGCCCATGAGTTGCGTACACCCTTGACCACTGTCCAGAGCTATATTGAGGCTTTTCAGGATGGAGTGTGGGAAGCCACGCCTGAGAGACTCCAGATCTGTCATGGACAAATCCTGCGGCTGGTGCAGCTTATTGATGATTTGGAAAAGCTGAATGCTGCCGAGAACCCGATGCTTCAGCTGCGGTCTGAGCGCCTGTGCCTGAATGACGTGCTCCGGGATTCAGTTCATTCCGTTGCGGGCAGACCGGAGCTGGACCAGGTAGTCTTGACGCTGAAGGAGGAGACGGAGCACTGGGTCAGTGGTGACTATGAACGGCTGGTGCAGGTATTCGTCAACTTGTTGAATAACGCGCTGAAATTTACCAAAGAAGGTCAAGTGGAAATCACCTTTTTGGAGAATCCCTCTGAGGTCATAGTAAGTATTGCCGATACGGGGGCAGGAATCGCTGAGAATGAGCTGCCTTACATTTTTGAACGATTTTACCGGGGAGAGAAGTCACGCAGCCGTAAAACCGGGGGAGCAGGGATTGGACTTGCCATTGTAAAAGCAATTGTCGAAGCCCATGGAGGCCAAATAACCGTATCCAGCACTTTGGGTTCAGGCACGAAATTCGATGTTCATCTGCCTAAATAAATATCCTTTGACAATGCTTCATCTATTGTGCCGCAAACGCAGGGCCTCACTGTCGATAAGACAGATGGGGTCTTTTTTGCATAAGGTTGTAATTTCCTGTCGTAAATAAAATATGGAAAAAATATGCACATATCCTTATACTTAGATAGAATAATGGAAGCATATTGAGGAGGATGAATTTTTTGGATAGACATGCAAGTAAACCGTACAGTACACCCTTCATTCATCAAACAGTCAAAACCGCACTGATTACTACAGTAGCCCTCGCTCTGTTGTTGCCCGGCGGACTGGCCGCAGCGGATTCAAGCCATACTACCGTTTCAGTGCCAATGGTTACGGAAGCTCAAGGACAAGCCGCAGATGCCCCTGATCCCTCCAAAGCCAAGATCACAGAGGATCAGGCCGTTGCCAAGCTCAGAGAGCTGTTTCCCGTTCTGAAGGATGCAACCGTTTCCGGTACCCGGCTGGGTGGGGACGGTTCCTGGCCAGCCAGCGGCAATCAAATGATGTGGAATATTTCGTGGAGTTTTGAGATCGGCAACTCAGGTTATGGTTTTTCGAGCCAGGTTGATGCGCTTACCGGGGACTTGATCAATACTAACATGCCTTATCCTTTCTTGCGGGAAGATGCATATTATCCACCCAAGTTGACGCGTGCAGAGGCACTGGAGCAGGCACGGAAATTTATTGCCAAAGCGGCCCCTTCCCTGGGTACAGGTGACATTCAGCTGGAGGATAACGAGGCCATGAATCCGGCAGGGGGAAGCCTGTTCGGAACGGTTCAGTACAACTTCTCCTTCAAACTCCTGACCAATGGACTGCCTACATCTTCGGATGCACTCGGGATCACTATCGACGGCAACGGCAATGTCCTCCAGTTCAATAAGCAGTCTCCTGGACTGGTGTACCCGTCGGCCAAGCCTGCCATTACTCTGGAATCAGCGCAGAAGAAGTATACGGACAGTTTTGCCTTGGGACTCTACTATATTCCGGTTTACAAGGATAGCCTTGTGGAGCGGTGGGTGCTGGGCTGGCGTCCGCAGGAACAGTCGCTATATTCGATAGATGCCCAGACCGGAAAGAGAATAGACAACGAAGGCACTGAAGTCTCCTCTTTGCCGGTAACCTATGAGGCCGTGCCTCAGACGAAGGAACGGTTCCAGGCAGTCAATACCGGCAAGGGGCTTACTGCCGCAGAAGCTGCTAAGCTTGTACAGCAGGTTATGTCAATTCCGGCAGGACGCAAGCTTAGTGAGCAAATGCAGGGCAACAGCTACCCGAATACGAAGCAAAAGGTCTGGAGACTGTCCTGGCGGGCGAACAGCAACGCGCCTATGGCCGGATTTCCACCTACCTCGTACGCCGAGGTGGATGTGGCAACCGGCCAAATATACCAGTATCAGCTGGAGCAATTCACCGGCAATACGGATGTGAAGCCGCAGCCTGCACCTGCCGGAGGAAAGAAGCTGTCTCAGGCAGAAGCCAAGCAGCAAGCGATTATGCTGGTTAACCGTTTATATGACCAGGCCAGCAGCGTTCTTAAGCTGGCTGAGCATGGCGGGACATGGAATGTGCTTCCAGATGGTAAAGGCTACCGTTTTCAATTTGTCCGTTATTATAAGGGTATCCCGCTAAGTGACTCAGGCATTACGCTGGTCATGGATATGTACGGCAGACTCGAAAGCTATTCCGCAATGAGCAACAGTGATCCCGCAACGATAAAAGAGCAGCCCGCCCCGGCTATATCCCAAAGCGAGGCGCTGAAAAGCTATAAGGACCGGTATGTCCTGAAGCTTCAATATAGCCGCATAGGCGGAATGTACACCAACAATGTCTACGTAAAACCGCTGGTGAAGCTTGTCTACAGTCCACTGCCGGTCAACGAACAAGATCTGTCTGCAGTCCTGGATGCATCCACAGGTAAATGGGTGCAGGTTAACGCCTATGCCGGTCAGAATAAGGTTGTGCCTGAGACAGTTGACGTAAAGGGCCATTCTGCGGAAAAAGCATTAACGGAGTTAGTGAAGTATAGTGTACTTGTCCCTGATGCTGACGGTAAAATAAATCCGGATCAGGAAATCACGGTGGGAGATTGGTTTACCTTTATCGTCAAAGCCTCAACTCCATACTACTCAGCATATTCGAATGTAACAGAACCGAAGGCCGTTGCCGGTGTAAGCCCGGACAATGAGTATTATAAGGTAATAAGCTTTGCTGTAGACTCCGGCTGGATCAGCAAGGAAACTGTGCTGCAGCCTGACAATAAGCTAAGCCGCGAACAGCTCGCCGTGCTGCTGGCCTCCTTTTTGAGATACAATAAACTCTCTTCGTTCCTGGTAAATGATACCGCTGTGACCAGCCTTAGTGACAGCGCTGCTATTAAGGAAAAAGGTGCGGTGGCGCTCGTTGTGAAGCTGGGGTTATTACAGGGAGACAACGGCAAATTTAATCCGCAGCAAAATGTTACCAAAGCCGACATCGCCACCGTGTTGATGAAGCTTGTAGAACTGCAGGGCAGAGTAGACACGGGTATCGGCCAGAATATCCGCCAGTACTAGCTTTATCTGCAGGCATAGCCAGGATGGGTATAGCTTATTTAATGGTCCATGAAGTGCTGAATCTGCAAATGGAAACACAACAAAGCCTGCTCCCCGCCTGATGGCGGGATGCAGGCTTTTGTGTGTTTGGCTAGACAGCTGATGTTATTTACTCAACTGCTTATCCACTTCACGAACCGGATTCTCGCCTTCGTTCGCTTCAACGGTGTGACTGCTCATGAACCAACCGGTGGCTGCAATGATTACAAGCACTACATAGAAGGTAGCCTTCCACCAGGTGCTGTGGGCGAAATCTTCAGAGAGCACACCCAGCGAAGGATGGGCCAGAGTGATGACGGCCAGCTTGACGCCGACCCAGCCGACAATAAAGAATGCGGCAACTTCAAGACCTGGACGGGAGTGGAGCAGCTTGACGAAGAAGGAGGCTGCAAACCGCATAATGACCAGTCCGATGAATCCACCTGCGAAGATGACAAGGAACTGTCCGCCGTCAAGACCCCCGATATTGCTGATTCCGCTTGGCGGAAGCGCAACGGCAAGCGCAACAGCCGCCAGGATAGAGTCAACGGCAAAGGCGATATCTGCCACTTCGACCTTTAGTACGGTAAACCAGAAGCTGGACTTCTTCTTTTCAACGGCTTTTTCACTGCCGCTTTCAGCAGCTTCATCGGTAACAGGCTTCTTGAACAGCACTTTTCGGAAAATATGATTACCGGCAATGAACAGCAGATAGATCGCGCCAATGGCTTGTACCTGCCAGATGTCCACCAGATAAGAGATAACAAAAAGCGAACCAAATCGGAACACAAACGCCCCGGCCAACCCGTAGAACAATGCCTTTTTACGTTCCTCATCAGGAAGATGTTTAACCATGATTGCCAGTACCAGTGCGTTATCTGCGGCGAGCAACCCTTCCAGTGCTACGAGAACGAGCAATACCCATCCGTATTCTAATAATAATCCCCAATCCATTGCTGCTTCCTCCTCATTTGGATGTAAGTACCACCATTAAATTCCTGTGATACCATTATCTTTGCCAAAAGTATATAAAAAAGACCTTTACCAAGCAGATCAGCCTTTGGAATAAAGGACTAACCTGATTGGTAAAGGTCTCGCTAACAATAGTTCATTGCCGATAAAACCGGAGAACATCCTCACATTCTCGTATTGACGATTTTATCTAACAGCTACTCCCCTTTACGGGATATATTAAATTTTATTGGTTGCGTGTGTGACTTAAAAGTATCATATATGACTTGAGAGCCATTGTCAATGCCTGTGAGAATAAATATCACTAGAAAATGACTAGAATGGAAACGGAAACATGATACATCTGAGTTAGATAATATAACATGTGATATGGCGAAACTGCAAACATAAGGAAAATGAGGGCTTTTTAAGCCTAAACTTGATTGACGATGTGTAGGAATGAAAATATGATGAGACTAATTACAGCGGCAAGGCGAGTTTATGTTATGAAATATAACATTAACTCATTTGACTCTGACAGATAAACTCTATTAGTAATTGAGCAAATGCTTACGAATCGAGTTTTGCTGTGAAGTTGATTCAAAGAGGTAGCGCTCCGTAAAACTTAAGCAAATGCTTACGAAGCGAGTTTTACTCGATGACACATCAGGGAAGCAGATGCTCGTGAAACTTTTAGGAGGTGGGAAATGATGCAGCCGTCGTCGTGTATATCAAGTACAGCAGAGGAGGAGCTCAGCCGCCACCCTTGCTACAGCGAGGAAGCCCATCGGTATTATGCCAGGATGCACATCCCGGTAGCTCCCGCCTGTAACATCCAGTGCAATTACTGCAACCGCAAGTTTGACTGCGTGAATGAGAGCAGGCCTGGAGTGGTCAGTGAGGTGCTTACCCCGGAGCAGGCAGAACGTAAAGTGAAAGGGGTAACTGCTCAGCTCATGCAGCTTTCGGTAGTCGGCATTGCCGGTCCCGGCGATCCGCTGGCGAATCCTGAGCAGACGTTCGATACGTTCGCCCGGGTTAAGGAATATGTGCCGGATGTCTCCCTGTGCCTCAGCACCAACGGATTGACGCTCTACAGGCATGTCGATGAGATTATGGAGCTTGGCATCCGCCATGTCACCATCACCATCAATGCCATTGATCCTGAAGTCGCTGAAGAGATTTACCCTTGGGTGTTCGACGAAGGCGTGCGCTACGAAGGAAGGGCGGCAGCGGAGCTGCTGATCAGCCGCCAGCTCCTCGGTCTGGAACTGCTGGCAAAGCTGGGGATTCTCGTCAAGGTCAATTCCATCATGATTCCAGGGGTTAACGACCATCATCTACCCGCAGTGTCCAAAAGAGTAAAAGAGCTCGGGGCTACACTGCACAACGTCACACCGCTTATCATCGCACCAGGGAGCCAGTACGAGCTGGATGGCCGCAAAGCGCCCCGTCCGAAGGAGCTGCACAATCTGCAGGAGCTTCTTGGCCGCGACGGCATGAAGGTGATGCGTCACTGCCGGCAATGCCGGGCTGACGCCATCGGGCTGCTTGGCCAGGACCGGAACCAGGACTTCCCTCTTGAAGGGATGGAAGCTGATCCGGTGATCAACCAGGAGGCCAGAGCTTTGTTCCAAGGTGAGCTTGATGCGAAGATCCGTGAGCGGGTCCAGGCCAAACAGTCCAGACGAATGCAGGAGAATGCCCCGAAGGTAAGGGTTGCGGTAGCTACCCGGGGCGGCGACAAGGTCAATCAGCATTTCGGGCATGCGACAGAATTCCTGGTATACGATACCGACGGAGCGGATGTACAGCTGCTCGGTGTCCGCAAGATACAGGCCTACTGCCAAGGCAAAGCAGACTGTAACGGTGATAAAGCTGCCACGCTGCAAGAAATCATATCCATACTAAGTGATTGCCGCATTCTTCTCTGCTCCGGCATTGGGGATGGCCCGCGTGCCAGCCTGAACAAAACCGGAGTCTTGCCTCTCGTCCGTAAAGGTGGAATACAGGAAGCGATTCTCGAAAGTGTGAAGTACAGCTCTTATTTTGAAAATATAAACATTTCGAAGGGATGATGAATCATGAGACAAATAGCTTTCTACGGTAAAGGCGGCATCGGTAAATCTACAACTTCCCAAAACACTTTGGCCCAATTGGCAACCAAATTCGAACAAAGAATTATGATCGTTGGCTGTGACCCGAAGGCTGACTCCACCCGCCTGATTCTGAACACCAAAGCACAAAATTCCGTATTGGAACTTGCGGCCGAACTGGGTTCGGTAGAGGATCTGGAGCTTGAAGATGTGCTGCAGACCGGATTTGGCGACATCATCAACGTAGAGTGCGGCGGACCTGAACCGGGTGTAGGCTGCGCAGGACGCGGAATCATTACTGCCATCAACTTTTTGGAGCAGGAAGGCGCGTATCAGGATCTGGACTTCGTATCCTATGACGTACTGGGCGACGTGGTTTGCGGCGGGTTCGCAATGCCAATCCGCGAAGGCAAGGCACAAGAGATCTACATCGTCTGTTCCGGTGAAATGATGGCCATGTACGCTGCTAACAATATTGCACGCGGTATCCTGAAATACGCAACAAGCGGCGGCGTGAGACTGGGCGGACTGATCTGCAACAGCCGTAACACTGACCGTGAAGATGAGTTGATCATGGAGCTTGCCCGTCGTCTGAACACTCAAATGATTCACTTTGTACCCCGCGATAACATCGTTCAACATGCCGAGCTGCGCAGAATGACAGTAGCCCAATATAACCCTGCTCATCAACAAGCTAAGGAATACGAAATCCTGGCTGAAAAAATCCTCAACAATAAAATGCTGACGATCCCTACTCCGATTTCCATGGAAGAGCTGGAAGAGCTGCTGATGGAATTCGGTATCATCGAAGATGAAGAAGCAGCGATCAAGAAGCTCAAAGCTTCCGGTCAATAAGACTGCCCAAGCCGTGATTACCCAGTCATCCGGTGAATGGAGTGGAGAGACGTCTTCACCGGATGAACTTTCAGTGGCTAATGGCCACGCAGGCAGCTTAAGCATCCTGCACCACGATAAGGAGGGTCAATAAATGGGACTGAATATCGAAGAGAATAAGAAATTAGTAGAAGAGGTTCTGGAAGCCTACCCCAAAAAAGCAAAGAAAGACCGCGAGAAGCATTTCCAGATCAATACCGAAGAAGCTCAATCCTGCGGCACCTGTGCCCTGAAATCTAATATTAAATCCCGTCCGGGCGTAATGACGCCCCGTGGATGCTCTTATGCAGGCTCCAAAGGTGTGGTATGGGGCCCCATCAAGGATATGGTTCATATCAGTCACGGTCCCATCGGCTGCGGACAGTACAGCTGGGGTACACGCCGCAACTATGCCAACGGGACGCTGGGAATCGATAATTTTACGGCTATGCAGATCACAAGTGACTTTCAGGAAACGGACATCGTATTCGGCGGTGATAAGAAACTGGAAGTGATTATGCGTGAGATCACAGAAATGTTCCCCCTTGCCAAAGGGATTTCCGTACAATCCGAATGTCCGGTCGGTCTGATCGGCGATGATATTGAAGCGGTATCCAAAAAAATGTCCAAAGAACTGGAAATGCCGATTGTTCCGGTACGCTGTGAAGGATTCCGCGGCGTCAGCCAATCGCTGGGTCACCATATTGCCAATGATGCTATTCGCGATTTCGTACTTGGCAAAGCTGAGCTGGCTGAAACCGGCCCATACGATGTCAATATCATCGGCGATTATAATATCGGCGGCGATGCATGGGCTTCGCGGATTCTGCTGGAAGAAATGGGCCTCCGCGTTATTGCCCAATGGTCGGGCGACGGTACTCTGAATGAACTGGAAATTGCCCATAAAGCTAAGCTGAACCTGATCCACTGCCACCGCTCGATGAACTATATGGTGGAGCATATGGAGAGGGCCTACGATATTCCGTGGATGGAATACAATTTCTTTGGTCCGACTAAGACCTATGAGAGCCTTCGTGCGATCGCAGCCCGGTTCGATGAGACGATTCAGGAAAATTGCGAGAAGATGATCGCCAGACACCAACCGGAAATGGATAAAATCATCCATAAATTCAAACCGCGGCTGGAGAACAAAAAGGTTCTGCTGATGATCGGAGGACTGCGTTCCCGTCATACGATCGGTGCATATGAGGATTTGGGCATGGATATCGTAGCATCTGGTTATGAATTCGCCCATAAGGATGACTATGAAAAGACCTTCCCGATGATGAAGGAAGGAACCATCATTATGGATGACCCGACTGCATATGAGCTGGAAGAGCTCGCTCAGAAATTGAATGTCGATCTGGTAGGCTCAGGCGTCAAAGAAAAGTATGTGTATCACAAGATGGGCGTTCCGTTCCGCCAAATGCATTCCTGGGATTACAGCGGTCCGTATCACGGGTTTGACGGCTTTAAGATTTTTGCCAAGGATATGGATATGACCGTGAACAGTCCGGTATGGAATCTGATCAGTAAGAAGGAAAAAGTGCAGAAAGAGGGGGCGGGTGTATGAGTAAGGAGAGACTGGATATTCCAGACTACAACTCACTTTTCGCAGAGGAACGCTACGTTCAGCAGCGGGCAAACAAAAAGCAATTTGAGGCGCCCTGCAGCGACCAGGATACGGCAGAAGCGCTCGCCTACTCCAAGTCCGCAGAATATATGGAAAAGAACTTTGATCGTAAAGCTGTGGTCATCAATCCGCATAAAGCCTGCCAGCCGCTAGGTTCGGTCATGGCCGCACTCGGATTCGAGAAAACACTGCCATTCGTTCATGGGTCACAGGGCTGCAACTCTTATTTCCGCAGTCATCTCAGCCGCCATTTCAAGGAACCTACGCCTGCGGTTTCCTCATCCATGACCGAAGATGCAGCAGTATTCGGCGGCATGAACAATCTGATCGACGGATTGGAGAACAGTATTGCCCTTTACAAACCGGAGATGGTGGCCCTCTGTACAACTTGTATGGCTGAAGTTATCGGTGACGACCTTTCATCTTTTATTGGCAATGCCCGCATTAAAGGCGTGATCACGGAAGAATTTCCGGTAGCCTTTTGTAATACGCCGAGCTTTGTCGGCTCGCATATCACCGGCTATGATTCCATGCTGAAAGGCATTTTGAGTTACCTGTATGAACGCTCTGGAAGTAAGGCTAACCCTGGAAGCGGTGCGGAATCCGGTGAGAAGCTGAATGTATTGCTTGGTTTTGAGCCTTACACCGGCAACTTTGCGGAAATCCGCAAAATTCTTGACGCTTTTGACACCCAATATACGATCCTTGGAGATCACAGCGGCAACTATGACTCTCCGGCAACAGGCGAGTATGAATATTATTACGGCGGTACGAAGCTTGCTGATGTCCCCTTGGCGGCTAATGCGCTGGGATCGCTGTCTCTTCAAAAATACACCCTGAAGAAGACGCAGGATTTCATCAGCGGAACCTGGAACCAGCAAATCACTGCAATGTCTACGCCACTGGGGATCACCGGTACGGATAAGCTGCTGGAAGCGGTCAGCGAGCTGACGGGGCTTCCGGTTCCAGCTTCACTTACCGAAGAACGGGGCCGGGTCGTGGATGCCCTGACGGACAGCCATCCTTATCTGCACGGCAAACGGGTAGCGCTCGTAGGCGATCCTGACCTGTTGATCGGACTCATTGGATTCTGCCTCGAAGTGGGGATGGAACCCGTGCATATCGTCTGCTCAAACGGTGATGTGGATTTTAATGATGTGAAATTCAAGGACGAAGCTCAGGCTCTTCTGGATTCAAGCCCTTATGGTTCGGAGGCTGCCCTGTACATCGGCAATGACCTCTGGCATATGCGTTCGCTGCTCTTGAATGATCCGGTTGATCTGGCTATTGGAAGCTCCCATCTGAAATTCGCCGCTAAGGACGCGGGTGTTCCGCTGATCCGGGTAGGATTCCCGATCCTCGACCGTCATCATATGCACCGTTATCCCATTATCGGTTACCAGGGTACTCTGAACCTGCTGAGCCTGATCGTGAATACCGTACTGGATGAGCTTGACCGTAACAACTCCGGCTTTAACTATGATTTGGTCCGGTAAGAAATTCTTACTTGAAGCAGAATAAATCTAAAATGATTTCACCCGGCGTTCTCTGGTTCCTACATCTTGGCGAAGAATTCTTTCAGCCAAACTTCTGGGGCGGGGCAGGCCGGGAATTTGGCAATCATGTAGAATGGCCGTCTTAGCAGCGCAAGGTTTGCGTGAAGCAAGCAACTTTTTGCGAAGGAGATGAAGAGCCGATGGAACCTGTTCGAAAAAACGAATTTGACTCCGGGGCTTGCGGGAGCCTGGCCCCCAAAGTAAAGCCCTGTCCACGGCCCAAACCGGGTGAAGCGGCTGGAGGCTGCTCCTTCGACGGAGCCCAAATTACACTGCTGCCGATTATGGACGCTGCGCATCTTGTCCATGGTCCGATTGCTTGTGCGGGGAACAGCTGGGAGAGTAGGGGGACCCTGTCCAGCGGCCCGTCCCTGTCTCAATATGGTTTTGCTACGGATCTTACGGATTCCGATATTATTTTTGGCGGAGAAAAGAAACTGAAGGATAGTATTGACTATATTGCCGAGCGCTTTGCGCCTCCGGCAATATTTGTATATTCAACGTGTGTGACTGCTCTGATTGGTGAAGACATGGATGCTGTCTGTAAGACTGCAGCCGAGCGGCTCGGCATCCCGGTCATCCCTGTGAACAGTCCAGGATTTGTCGGCAGCAAGAATCTCGGCAACCGTCTGGCCGGAGATGCGCTGCTGCAGTATGTTATCGGGACCGGGGAACCGGCTCCTGAGATGCCCATGGGTATCAACCTTATAGGCGAATATAATATTGCCGGTGAGATGTGGGATATCGAGAAGCTGATGAACAGTACCGGTATTTCGGTGACCTCACGTATTACTGGGGATGCCCGTTATAAGGAGCTTACCTGGGCGCATCGTGCGAAGGTGAACATGGTTGTCTGCAGCCGGGCCTTGCTGGGGCTCGCCAAGGAGATGGAGTCGAGATACGGTATTCCTTATTTCGAAGGTTCTTTCTATGGCGCCAAGGAAACAACCTATTCATTAAGACAAATGGCCTATTTGATGAATGACCGCGAAATGGAGCGCCGGGTAGACCGCCTGACCGAACGTGAAGAGGCCCGTCTCACCCAGGATCTTCGCCCATACCGCAAGATTCTGAAAGGCAAGAAGGCGGTGCTCTATACCGGCGGCGTCAAAAGCTGGTCCGTTATTTCTGCACTTAAGGAGCTTGGTGTTCAGGTAGTGGGCGTTGGTACGAACAAAAGCACGGAAGATGACGTCCGGCGTATCGCTGATCGTGTAGGCGACGACACCGAATATATCCCCGAGGGCGGAGCCAGCCGCATCCTCAAAACGGTCCGGGAACGCAAAGCGGATATTATGATCGCAGGCGGCCGTAATATGTACGTGGCCATGAAGGAACAGATTCCTTTCATTGATATCAACCAGGAGAGGCACAAGGCTTACGCTGGTTACGAAGGGCTCTTGCGGCTCGCCAAGGAGCTGACCTATTCCCTGGCCAATCCGATCTGGAAGCTGGCTGCCAGTCCGGCCCCATGGGATAAGGAGGCGCCCCCCTATGACTGTTAACAGAAGGAAGAAGCCGGCTTCGGTCAATCCGATCAAAATCGGCCAGTCACTCGGGGCTGTGCTGGCACTGCAGGGCTGCTACCGCGCCATGCCGCTGATGCACGGTTCGCAGGGCTGCTCTGCTTTTCCTAAGGCGCTGCTGACCCGTCACTTTCGGGAGCCGATCGCCGTTCAGACCTCAGCGCTGCAGGAGATGGATGTGATCTTTGACGCGAACCGCAATCTGGAAGAAGCCCTGAATGTGGTGTTAAGCAAGCACCGGCCTGATATTATCGGGATCATCGGGACGGAATTGACCGATGTAGCCGGGGTGGATTATCAGAGCATGCTCAAGTCCTACAAGCGGGAACGGAATATGCGCGGGGGGCTTGCTTTTTCCGTGGTATTGCCGGATTTCCGCGGGTCACTTGAATCCGGCTTCAGCGCTACCGTGGAGTCCATGATCGATGAGATGATCCAACAAGTAGGGCATAAGGGCTCACGAAGCGTAAATACCCGGCAGATTACACTGCTGCCCGGATCATTTCTGACACCTGCGGATGTGATGGAGCTGAAGGAGATGATATCTTCCTTCGGATTCGAGGTTATTGCGCTGCCGGACATTTCGACTTCCTTGTCAGGGCATTTGCTGACCGGGTTCTCTCCGCTGACCCGTGGCGGTGTGCCGCTGGATTCCATGCTGCAGAGCCTGCAGTCCGGGCTGACGATCGCGGTCGGCGGCAGTATGGAGCGTCCGGCAAGGAGACTTCATAATGCGCTCGGTACGCCATATAAAGTATTCGAGAGTGCGATGGGGCTTAAGGCTTCGGATGAACTGCTGCATTTTCTGCACCAGATCAGCGGAGAGCCGGTGCCGCTGCGGTATTGCTGGCAGCGGGAGAATCTGCTCGACAGCATGCTTGACGCGCATTTCCAGTTTGCCGGAATGTCGGTTGTGGCTGCGCTGGAGCCAGACCACCTGTACTCCATCTCCGGGTGGCTGGAGGAGCTGGGTGTGGAGCAAAAAGCACTGATTGCCTCCTATGAAACACCGCTGATTGCAGGGATGGAGCGTGAGGTATGGGTAGGGGATCTGGACGATGCCGAAGTGCTGGGCACAGGCGCTGATCTATGGATCGGCAATTCGCATGGTATTGCCGGAGCGCAGCGGATGGAAGCGGCATTTATGCCGGCAGGGTTTCCGGTATGGAGTGAGCTGGGGGCATATATGTCAGTCTCCGTTGGATATAGAGGGGCTATGGAGTGGAGTAATAAAGCAGGGAATTTGTTAATGCAGAGGGAGGTGGGCCGCCGTGAAAGTAGCATTCGCCACAGATGATGGAAACCGGGTGAATGCCCATTTCGGGCAAAGTCCTATGTTTGCCGTATATATTGTGACCAAAAATGGCGGTGAACTGCTTGAGCTACGCAAGCTGCCGGTTGTTCTGAATCAGGATGAAGCCGGGAAAATTGACAGCCGCCTGGCGGCGGTAGAGGATTGTACGCTGATCTTCATCATGCAGATCGGCGCTTCGGCCGCCGCGCGGGTGACACGCCGCAAGATAATGCCGGTCAAGGTTCCCTTCGGCAGCCCGATTGATGAGCAGGTGAAACGTCTGGTTGAGATGCTTCAGGGCAAGCCGCCGATGTGGCTGGCCAAAGTCCTGCGTGCAGAAGAAGAAGGCACAGGTGAAGGGGAGGAAGCGAATGGAACCGTTGGCTAATGACAAGTTGGCATTTCAGGCGGGAACTTTCCAAAAGGAGGCGTCGGTGCAACCCCGCCGCCGCAAGGCGGTAAAAGAACTGGATCAGGAAACGGCGGATGCCTTTGTCCGCCGTTTGTGCAATCTTTTGGATACAGCCGACTTCTTCGGACGTCATGCTTCGCTGTCCCCGCAGGAGAAGATAACCAAGCTGTTCCTGGCTTCGGCCGAGGACAAGGATAAATCCGAATTCAACTGTGCGGTATCACCGAAGGTTCGCCAGCAGGTTCCGGTTCTGTTCCAGGCGATCGCCGGGGTCATGGAAGAGAAGAGCGGAACCATGGTGCAAAGTACTGCCGAGATTAATGTAGAGGGCTTTGGGCGGGGGCTGCTGTACACCGGGCGTGTGATTCTGGTGCTCAAAAGTCTGCGGGCCGGTGCTCCTTTTCCGTTCACTTCCGAGGAAAAGACTATTCGTTATGGAGTGGAATGTATCGAGGAAGGCCTTGCGTTTCTGGAGAAATATAATGATATGACTGCCTTCCACGGTTTGCTGAGTCTGGAAGGCTAGCGATCAGAAATCTAATGTTCAGTCACAGGGGGAATCAGGGATGGAGCAGCTTGCCGGAGGTTTGGAGCTGGAACGGTACGCCCGGCAGTTGAAGCTGCTGGGAGAAGACGGGCAGAAGGCGCTCAAGGAAGCGACGGTCATGGTGGCCGGAATTGGCGGACTTGGAGGAACAGCTGCGATGTATCTGGCCGCAGCGGGCGTTGGTAAGCTTATTTTGGCCCATGAAGGAATAATTGTCCCGCCTGATCTCAACCGACAAATTCTGATGGACACGGATCATCTGGGGATGGAACGGATCAGCACAGCTATATCCCATCTGAAGCGCCTGAACCCGCATGTTGAGATCAAGGGATATAATGCAAAGATTGAATATGACCTTGCTAAACCCTGGGTACAGGACGCTGATATTGTAATCGACGCCCGTTATGATTTCCCGGAGAGGTATGCTCTGAACCGCTTGTGTGTAGATACCGGCACACCTATGGTGGAAGCTGCAATGTACGGATTTGAAATTTCGCTTACCACCGTAATCCCTGGTGTTACACCCTGCCTCGAGTGCTTATACCCGGATGTGCAGCCTCAGTGGGAGCCATTAGGTTTTCCAGTTTTGGGAGCGACATCCGGAATTGCAGGTTGTATGGCTGCGCTGGAAGCCGTAAAATGGATTACAGGGGTAGGGACAACTTATGCGGGCGTGATGCATCGCTTCAGCTCACTCGACTTCGCCTGTTACAGCGTCCATATTTCCCGTAATCCGAATTGCGCTTGCTGCGGAGAAGGAGGTACAACGTGAAAAGTCTCAAGCTATGTGACACGACACTGCGGGATGGCGAACAGGCGGCTGGAGTTTCATTCACGAGGGCAGAAAAGCTGGAAATCGCAAAGTTGCTGTCGGAGAGCGGAGTTGAACAGGCAGAGGTGGGAATTCCTGCTATGGGTAAACGGGAGCAGGAGGATATTGCGGCAATTGCCGAATTGAATCTCCCGATGAAGCTGATGACCTGGAATCGCTCGGTGCCGGGGGATATCGACAAGGCACGGGCTACCGGAGTGAACTGGAGCCACGTGTCTATTCCGGTATCGGTGATTCAGCTGCATGGTAAGCTGGGGTTAACACCAGCGGAGGGGCTGAACAAGCTGCTGGGTGCAGCGGAATATGCCCTGTCGCTCGGGATGACGGTGTCGGTGGGAATGGAGGATTCGTCCAGGGCTAATATGGGCTTTCTGGTGGAGCTGGTGAATTCTCTATATAAGGAGGGCATTCGCAGGTTCCGTTATGCGGATACCGTCTCAGCGCATCATCCGGGACAGATCGCCGAGCGGGTAAGCACGCTGCTTGGTGAGGTTCCTGCAGATGTTGAGCTGGAGGTGCACTGCCATAACGATTTCGGCCTGGCCTGCGCGAATACGCTCAGCGGCGTAGCCGCAGGGGCAGTCTGGGCCAGCACCACAGTGGCCGGAATCGGAGAACGGACCGGCAACGCAGCCATGGAGGAAGTCGCTATGGCCTGGCACCATCTGTATGGTGGAGAGAGTAACGTCCGATTTGATCTGCTGAAAGGCTTGGCCGACAAGGTGATTGCTGCTTCCGGACGAAGTGTTGGCGATGCCAAACCGATTGTCGGGCAGCTGGCTTTTACCCATGAGTCGGGAATTCATGTGGACGGGCTGATGAAGGAGAGAGCTACTTACCAGACCTTTGATCCCGCGGAAGTGGGCCGGAGCCATCAATTTGTACTGGGCAAACATTCCGGCACCGGCGGCGTATCCCATGTGCTGGACCAGTGGGGCCTCCAGATTACCCCGGATACCGCAGGGCATTTGCTGGAGCGTGTCCGCGAATACGCGGAGTCCCATAAAGGCACGGTCCCGGAATATATGCTGGTGCAGTGGCTGATGGAGGAGCAGCAGCGGGCTCAGAATGCTGTATAAGCATAAGGAGTATTGCCGGGTATGGCGATAGTGATGTTGTCTATCTGCCGGGCAAGATTCCGGCAATGGGATGAGCCGATGCGTTAGGAATTCTCGTGGTCGGGAGTATGGGCAATGCAGGCAGTGGAGTCTTCTTTGGGGAGACGGCCACTGCCTGTTTTTTATACTCTCAGGCGCTTAATATCTTGTCTTGGAGGAGAGCCAAACATTCGGGAATACTCGCGGCTGAATTGCGAGGGGCTTTCATAACCTACCCGAAATGCAACATCCGTAGCATCTGCCGACTCAGTTAATAATAGGCGGCGTGCTTCCTGAAGCCTTAGTTGCTTTTGAAACTGAATAGGGCTCATGGCGGTTACTTCTTTGAAGTGCCGGTGAAACGAAGAAACACTCATATTTGCTATTTCGGCAAGCTCCTCAATCCGGAAAGAACGATCATAATTATGGATGATTTGCTCAATAACATCTTTGATTTGATGAATGGAATTTCCCTCCATTACCATCTGCTTCAGAATGATTCCATTCTCACCTTGCAATACCCTATATAGTATTTCCTTCGTAAATAACGGTGCAAGCATCGGAATATCTACGGGATTATCCAACAAACCAACTAATCTGGTGACTGCATCCAGCAAGGACATTTCCATCTGGCTAACAAACATAGCCCGCTTGGAATCTTCCGTCATATTAAACCGGAATTCAGATTGGTGTAAAACCTCTAAGATTTGGCTCGGTGTAAATTCAAGCCTGAAACCTAAATATGGAACGTCAGGAGTGGCAACAGTGACTTGGGCAGTAACCGGCAAGTGAACAGAGGCAACAAGGTAGTTGGCCGGACTATATCTGAAGTGCTCCTGTGACAGCCATACCTCCTTGACACCCTGAACAACCAAACATAAAGAAGGCTTGTACACTCCATGCCTGGGTACGTCTGCATTCGAGTCACGGATGAAAAACAAGGACGGAATAGCAGTGGAGTGAACACCATCTTTTACTGTATAGCGCTTAATGATCTTGGCGAGTTCATTTTGCTGTTGAATCATTATGGTAGACATTTGCTTCTCCCCGTTCTGTCATTCCTCATAGTTCAATTATAGTCCATATGGTTCTGCTAAATAAATGGTAGTGAGAGGATTAGGCAATCATTTGGCACGATTGGGATAACGTCCCTTTGCTCATCTGCTGCATAATAAGAACGTGAAACGGGTGGAGTTATGGATATGAATGAGTCAATTCGCACAAAATAATAGAAAATACTGGAGGATTACTAGATGCAAAAAGTAACTTTGAACAATGGCGTTGAAATGCCTGTACTTGGTTTTGGTGTTTTTCAGATGCAGGATGCAAGTGAATGTGAACAAAGTGTCTATGACGCTATTATGGCAGGCTATCGGCTGATTGATACCGCTGCCTCTTATATGAATGAGGAAGCGGTTGGCAGAGCGATTAAACGCAGCTGTGTGGCAAGAGAAGAGTTGTTTATCACAACGAAACTTTGGGTTCAGGATACAGGATATGACCGCACCCAAAAAGCATTTGAAAAATCACTGGAACGATTGCAGCTGGATTATTTGGATTTGTATTTAATTCATCAGCCATATGGAGATATATTCGGCTCTTGGCGCGCAATGGAAGAATTGTATCGTGAAGGTAAGGTACGGGCCATTGGTGTCAGCAACTTTCATGAGGATCGTCTGATCGATTTGATTATTCATAATGAAGTGACTCCTGCCGTAAACCAGGTTGAGACGCATCCTTTTACCCAACAAACTGAAAATGCTAACTTTATGAAAGAGCATAATGTTCAAATCGAATCCTGGGCTCCTTTTGCTGAAGGGAAAAACAACCTGTTCCAGAATGAGGTACTGGTATCCATCGCTGCAAAGTATAATAAATCCGTTGCTCAGGTGGTTTTACGCTGGATGACACAAAGAGAAGTCGTTGTGATTCCTAAGTCTGTTCGTAAAGAAAGAATTATTGAAAACTTCGATATCTTTGATTTTGCATTAGATCAAGAGGATATGGCGTCGATTGCTGCGCTGGATACGAAACAGTCCCTGTTCTTCTCACATCGTGATCCTGAAATGGTGAAATGGATCAGCAACCGTAAGCTTGATATCTAAACGTTGGGGAGGGTCAATCAAATGGAATATGTGAAACTCGGCAATACGGGTATGGACGTATCAAGATTGTGTATCGGCTGTATGAGCTTTGGCGTTGCGGAAAGGTGGAGCCATCCGTGGGTACTGGACGAGGAACGAAGCCGGCCGATCATCAAAAAAGCCTTGGAGCTAGGTATTAACTTTTTTGATACTGCCAATATGTACGCGGATGGAACGAGTGAGGAGATTGTCGGGAGAGCTCTGAAGGATTATGCCAACCGGGATGAAATTGTCCTTGCAACGAAGGTTCGTTTTCCGATGCGCCAGGGTCCGAACTCAGCGGGTCTATCCCGGAAGGCCATCATGGCGGAAATCGATCACAGCTTAAGACGTCTGGGAACGGATTATGTGGATTTGTACCAAATTCACCGTTGGGATTACGAAACGCCGATCGAAGAAACCATGGAGGCACTTCATGATGTGGTGAAGGCTGGCAAAGCGAGGTATATCGGCGCTTCCGCCATGTACGCGTGGCAGTTCCTGAAGGCGCAGTATACCGCAGAGAGAAATGGATGGACCCCGTTCGTATCGATGCAGAATCATTACAACCTCATCTATCGTGAAGAGGAGAGGGAGATGCTCCCGCTATGCAAGGACCAGAAGGTCGCCGTCATTCCGTATAGCCCGCTTGCCAAAGGGAGATTGACGCGGGATTGGGTGGAATCGACCCATCGTTCCGAAACGGACCAAGTGCAGAAAACCCAATATGGTCCACATGAGGACGCGGACCGGTTGGTTGTGGAGAGGGTAGCGGCACTTGCGGAGAAACGCGGCGTTTCCCGCTCCCGTATCGCGCTTGCCTGGGTTTTGCAAAAGGAATCCATTACCTCACCAATCATCGGTGCAACCAAAATTTCCCATTTGGAGGATGGAGCAGCAGCTCTATCAGTCTCATTAACGCCAGACGAGATTGCCTTTCTGGAAGAGCCGTATATTCCTCATCCGTATATCGGTTTTCAGTAAATCTATTCTAAAATTTGCTTAAGAGAAACGGCTGCCGTCCTGCAGGGGAGGAGGTCGTTTTTTTCTTTTCGCGCTCATTTTGCGCTCTGGAATTTACGGTTTTTGAGTAAAGACAGCTTGCATACCATACTACAAGCCTCTACAATCTTGAGCAGGAACGTTAAGCAGAGAGAGCAAGGATGAGGAGAATGGAGAGGCTATGACTAAGAAAACAATCTTTTTTGATATTGACGGTACGATCTATGATGAGGAGAAGAACATACCCGCGTCCACGAAGGAAGCCATTGCTGAACTGAAAAGACAAGGACACCATGTAGCGATTGCCACAGGCAGAGCCGCATACATGTTCGAGGATTTGCGCGAAGAGCTGGACATTCATTCTTATGTGTCGCTCAACGGGCAGTATGTTGTTTTTGAAGGAGAAGTGATTTACCGCAACCCGCTGGATACCTCTTCCCTGCAGGATCTTACCCTGTTCGCCGAAAAAAATGATCATCCGGTGGCTTATATTGATGCCGTAGGCATGAAGGTGAATGTTGCGGAGCATGAGTATATCAGAACCAGTATCGGGTCGCTTAAGCTGGCGTTTCCGACACATGATGCGGAGTATTTTCTGCAGCACGAAATCTATCAGGCGCTGATTTTTTGCCCCGAGGAAAATCAGGTGTTATACGAAAATACGTATCCGCAATTTCATTTTATACGCTGGCATCCCTTGTGTATGGATGTGCTGCCGGGAAATGGCTCGAAGGCGGGGGGCATCGCTCAAATGATGAAATCGCTCGGGGCCCGGAAGGAAGATATCTATGCGTTTGGTGATGGCCTCAATGATCTGGAGATGTTGGGCTTTGTGGGTCATGGTATCGCGATGGGCAATGCAGAAGATGAAGTCAAGGCTACCGCGCGCTATGTCACCAAGCCAGTCAGTGAGAATGGAATTCTTGAGGGCTTGAGAATGGTGGGGCTGTTGTAGAGGAAAAGCTAATCCTTAGAAGCTTGGGCGGGTTGTCTATCTATATTCTATACTTACTGTAATGCGGATGTGCCCGGGCATGTGAACAGTTTGTTGTGTTTCCGGGTGATTTTAGCTTGTCCAGGCGATATGAATGCCTAATTTTCCGGAAAATAAATAGCAGCCTACGAGACGAATGTCCATGCTTCCCATAGGTAAATGGAGTACTATACATCAGAGTCTATGGGAGGTGCTGAAATGAGCCGTCTGAAGCTTAAGAAGAAATGTGCAATTCCTGAAAAGGAACTGCTTGAGTGCCCCTTACCGAAGCTGTCTAAGAAACGCCCTGCAAGGAAACCTTCAAAACGGAAACACGAACATAGCAAGCAGTGCTGCTGCAAGGAAATCATCGTCAAAAAGCAAATTGTTCGTGTGAATATTCCCCTTGGTGCACTTGGCGCGGCTGGAGCCGCAGGAGCACTTGGCGCCGCTGGTGCTGTAGAAGCGCTGGGTGCAGCAGGAGCCGCCGGAGCCGCAGGAGCCTTGGGCGCTGCTGGTGCAGGAGGATTACTGGGTGCAACGGGTTCCGCAGGAGCCCTCGGAGCTGTAGGCGCCGCCGGGGCGCTGGGTGCAGCGGGTGCAGCCGGGGCATTAGGGGCGCGTGGTGCAACCGGTGGCTTGGGGGCTATCGGAGCCGCCGGACTTCTTGGCGCAGCCGGGGCTGTTGGCGCACTTGGCGCAGCGGGTGCAACGGGCGCACTGGGTGCAGCAGGCGCAGCCGGAGCGCTAGGCGCGGCTGGGGCAATAGGCGCGGCTGGAGCTATCGGCCCGGCGGGAACCGGCGGGCTGGTGGGTCCTCCCGGACCCGCCGGGCTGGCTGGGCCAGCAGGGGTTCCGGGACCGACTGGTGCTGCCGGACCTGCCGGTGCACCAGGAGCCACGGGAGCAGCGGGACCCGCAGGAGCCACGGGAGCAGCGGGACCCGTAGGGGCCGCTGGACCAGCGGGAGTAGCGGGACCTGCCGGGGCTACTGGTGCGGTTGGTCCGGCCGGTCCGGCCGGCGCGGCAGGCGCAACTGGAGCGACGGGCGCAACCGGCGCGGCTGGCGGAATAGCCCAATTCGGCTATGTGTATAACCTCGGCGCGCAGGTGGTGCCGATAGAGGCTGATGTATCTTTTGATACGAACGGTCTGCTGACACCCGGAATTACCCATGCTCCCGGAACAACGACGATTTCGGTGACCAATGCGGGGATTTATGAGGTCAATTTCTCGGTATCCGGTGTGGAACCGAATCAATTCGCGCTGTTCGTCAACGGAGCCCTGGTTCCAGGCACTGTATACGGCTCAGGTGCGGGCACTCAGCAGAACACCGGGCAGGTAATCCTGGCCTTGTCTTCAGGAGATGTGTTGACACTGCGCAACCACAGCTCCGCGTCGGCTGTTACGCTGCAAACGCTGGCCGGAGGTACACAGGCAAATGTCAATGCGTCGATTGTCATCAAGCAATTAAGCTAGCTTCAGATGGTTGGGCAAGCAAACGGATCGAACACAATCCAATGGAGCAAACTGGTGAAATAGTCACAATCAGAGGACAGGAGCTCTTCCTATGAGAGGGAGCTCTGTCTTTTTTGCTGCCACTTTATATGCTGAAACGAAGGTTTTATAAGAAATTTGTTATTCCCTTCCTCTGGAGTGGTTAAGATATATTAATGTGTCCGTAAGAGGCCGGGAAGGTCTTAAGGCCGGAACATATTTCATATCCAAGCAGGAATCGCAGAAGCGGAGGGAATCCTTGTGAACCCGAAATGGTGGAAGGAAAGCGTAGTGTACCAGATTTATCCGATCAGCTTCATGGACAGTAATGGTGACGGGATCGGTGATTTGCGCGGAATTATGTCCAAGCTGGATTATTTGCAGGATCTGGGCGTGGATGTCATCTGGATCTGCCCGATTTATAAATCGCCAAACCATGACAATGGCTATGATATTAGTGATTATTGCGACATTATGAAGGAATTCGGGACGATGGATGATTTTGACCGGCTGCTGCGGGAGATGCACTCCCGCGGGATGAAGCTGATGATGGATCTGGTGCTGAACCATACTTCCCATCAGCATCCCTGGTTTATTGAATCCAGAAGCTCAAAGGATAATCCCAAGCGGGATTATTATATCTGGAGAAAAGGTAAAAACGGCGGTCCTCCGAACAACTGGGAGTCCTATTTCAGCGGCTCGGTCTGGGAGCTCGACCCCAAGACGGATGAATATTACCTGCATCTGTATTCCAAATTTCAGCCGGATCTGAACTGGGAGAATCCCGCTGTGATCGACAAGCTGCATGAAATGGTACAGTGGTGGCTGAAGAAAGGAATCGACGGCTTCCGTTTTGACGCAATCGCCCATATTGTGAAGAAGGACGGCTATCCCGACGCCTTGAATCCTAAGGGTACGACGACTGTGCGGGCGTATGACATGTTCTCCAATCTGGAGCATGTGCACACGCTGTTGCGCAATCTGAACGAGCAGGTGCTCTACTTTTACGACATTATGACGGTTGGCGAAACTTCGGGGCTCGGCCCGGAGCAGGCGCTGGATTATGTCGGTGACGGACGCCGCGAGCTGAACATGACCTTTCAATTCGAACATATGAATCTGGACTGCGCGGCTCCAGGCGGAGGGAAGTGGGATACGATCCCCTGGAGTCTCCTGGAACTTAAGAAGATCATCAGCAATTGGCAGACGGTCTTGCATGATAGAGGCTGGAACGCCAACTATTTGTGCAACCATGACCAGCCGCGTTCGGTATCCCGGTTTGGCAACGATATGTATTACCGTATCCCCTCGGCCAAAATGCTGGCTACCTTTATTCATATGCTGGAGGGAACTCCTTATATCTACCAGGGTGAGGAGATCGGGATGACCAATGCGGGTTTTGAGTCGATCGATGATTACCGGGATGTAGAAACACTGAATTATTATGAGGACAAGCGCACGAATGGCGTTCCCGAAGCTGATATCATGGCCGCTATTCATAAAAAAAGCCGGGACAACGCCCGCACTCCGATGCAATGGGACGATGGAGAGGACGGTGGATTTACAGAAGGTGTTCCGTGGATCCGGGTGAACTCCAATTCCCGGGAGATTAATGCAGCCAGCGCGGTCAAGGACCCTGACTCGATCTATCATTATTACAAGAAGCTGATCCAGCTGAGAAAAAAACACCAGGTCATTGTCTATGGTGAATACGCCCTGCTGCTGGAAGAGCACCCGGAAATTTATGCGTATACCCGCACGCTGGAGGATCAGCGGCTGCTGGTGGTGCTGAATTTCTTTGAGCGGGAGCCGGTGTTTGAGCTGCCGGAGGCATTTCAGCCACAGCGGCTGGAGCTGCTGATCTCTAATTACACGCCAAGTAATGAGGAAGACCTGAGGAATCTGAAGCTCCGTCCTTATGAGGCAAGAGTATATCTGCAGCGACAGAACTAGAGTGGTCAAAAGAGTTGCCATGACGCGGGAAGTATGGCGAAATGGCGACTCTTTTTTGAGTTTAGCTATAAAAGACGGTACAATTGCGATACATTAGGTGATATGTTCAAACCCGTTATTCTGCGGAGAATCAGGGACATCGTCATGGCAACCGGGAGAGCGTAGGTTCAAGTACACGATTAGTATACATAGAGAGGTTTGTGCAGGTGCTGCTGCGGGAGGAGAAGGAACATGGGTGAGTGGTATGAGGAGAGTTTTGGTGAGGATTACTTAATTGTATACAGACACAGGGATTTTGGCGGGGCGCGGCGCGAGGTGGAGCGGATGATCGGATGGCTGGAGCTGCCTCAGGGGGCCAGGGTACTTGATCTGTGTTGCGGCATGGGCCGCCACTCTCTGGCGCTCGCGGAAGCGGGATATGAGGTTACTGGTGTGGACCTGTCTGAGGCGCTCCTGCGCGAAGCGCGGGCACAGGCCGGAGCCGAAGCCGTGACCTGGATACGTTCAGATATGCGTCAGCTGCCGCTTGAGGGCGGTTTTGAGGCTGTGGTGAATTTGTTTACTTCCTTTGGCTACTTTGATGAGGATGAGGAGCAGGTGAAGGTGCTGCGGGAAATCCACCGCATGCTTGTACCGGGCGGCAAATTCATTGTGGATTTTCTGAATCCGGCTCATGTCATCCGTCATCTGGTTCCGCACTCTGTCCGTGAGGACGGGGACACCCGTATTGATGAGTCGCGGCGGATTGAGGATGGCTATGTTAAGAAGGATATCATCCTGACCTCGAAGTCCGGCGGGCCCCCCCGTGAGTACCATGAGCGCGTCAAGCTGTACCCGCTGGATCAATTCCGTGAGATGATTGCAGCCGCAGGTCTTCAACTGGAGGCGGTCCACGGCAGCTATGAGGAAGAGGAGTATGTGGCGGAGAGCTCGGGGCGGATGATTTTTACGGGTGTACGTCCGGTAAGGGGATCGTGAGGAAGACAGAGCTAATTTCAGGGAATGGCGGTGACGATAGCGTGAGGAAGATAGATCCGACCCCAGGAGAAGGCGGCAGCGATAGCATGCAAAAGGTTGGTATGACCTCATGGGAAGGCGGTATTATTCAGGTCTCGGTTCCGATGGACCTGCCGCTGCGTCAGGTGAACAGCTATATTCTCCCTGACCGGAACCGACAGTTTACGGTTATCGACCCTGGTCCGCATACGCCCCAAGCAGAGCTTGCCTGGGAGAATGTGCTGAAGGAACTGGGCTATTCATGGGGTGAAATTCGGGATATTGTGATCACGCATCATCATCCGGACCATTACGGTCTTGCAGGATGGCTGCAGTCCCGCAGCGGAGGCAAGGTGTGGATATCGGAACGGGCCCATGCCGAAGCCCGCTTGACCTGGGGAGAGGCAGCTACTCTGAATGAGGCGCTGCCGCAATTCTTCCTCAGCCATGGCATGCCTGGGGAGTGGATACAGGGAGTCCGAGAGCATTTGGAACGCTTCCTGCCCCAGGTCACCCCTCAGCCTGACGTGACCTATCTCAACACCACGGAGCCGTTCCTCATGGGGAACCGCAAGTGGAAGCCGATTGTGACCGGTGGACATGCACCGGGGCACCTATCCTTTTATGATGGTGGCAGCGGGCAGATTCTGTGCGGTGATGCTGTGCTGCCGCAGATTTCACCCAATGTCAGCCTGCAGCCGGGCAGCGATCCGCAGCCGCTGCTGACCTTCATGGAGGGGCTGCGCGAGCTGCGCAGTCTCCGGGTAAGCCAGGCGTTTCCGGGTCACCGGAAACCGTTCGCGGGTTTCACGGAGCGGGCGGACAGCCTGCTGCGCCATCATGAAGAGCGGCTGGATACGACTGCTGCTCTGCTTGAGGATGGCCCGCTCAGCGGCTTCGCGGTATGCGAAGCGCTGTTCCGCAGCCGTGTGTCGAACGCACACCAAATGCGGTTTGCCATGAGCGAGGCATTGGCACATCTGGCCGAGCTGGTACGCCGGGAGCGGGCGGCGGTTATCCGGCCGGAGCACGGCGGAGTGACCACGTTCGCGGCAGTGAAGTAAGCTGCGTGTAAACCAGCAGCAATAGTATAAAGGCCAGGCCACGTATGGACAGGGGGAACCCCATGCATACGTGGCCTGGCCTTTTTGAGGAACAACGGCAGAAGTGCCGTTGTTGGCCCGCCGCGGGCGGGTTTGCTCAGGAACAACGGCAGAAGTGCCGTTGTTGAACCGCCGCGGGCGGGTCTGCTCAGGAACCAACGGCAGAAATGCCGTTGTTGGCCCGCCCAAACGGTCAATGTGAATTGCACCGTAACGTTTATTCTACCTTTTTCATCTTGGACGGGTTGTTGATTTTGTACTTCACAGGATGCTGAGTGAGCTTCTTGGCCACGACCTTTGCTTCAAAGGAAACGGTATCGCCAACAGCCAATTCCAGTTTTTTTAACGTTGCGCTGTGGCTGGACCAGATTTCATCGATCGCAAGGTCGTGCCCCTCCACAGACACTCCCTCATAAATGATTACCTCGTCATCGTTATCGGAGAAATGATTGGGCACGGTCGTGAACTCTTTGACCACGGCCGTCATCTGCAGCTTCTCTTCAGGCAGAACAATAGCAGTCTTCTTTGGGGATTTGGCGGGCTTCTTCTTTGGGACTTCCGCCGTTTCAACGGCATCAACGGCTACAGCTTCTTCAGCCCTTGAGTCTCCAGCCATTGATGGCATGACGTCATCATCTCCGCTATCTTCAGGGCCCGCTGCTGAATCTACAGCATCTGCTGCCCCCTCTTCCGCCACAGCTTCTTCAGGATCATTCCCTGAATCCTCCGTCTTCGCCGCTTCAGAAACAGCGCCTGCTCTTGAACCGAAGGCGGCAGTCTGCATCTCTTTTAGATAAGCAGGATGAATGCAGTGCTGCTGCTTGTTCTCGAACTGTATCACAACGGTCTGAGGATCAACATATCCTACAATCTCACAGGGCAAAGTAAGCCCTTGCCGCTTGTACAGATAGGTTTTGATCCGGGTTGCTGTGGTGGATAATAGGTTCCATTCCTTGCAGCGCTCAATGAGTTCATCTTCACTCTCAAAATCCTGTACCAGCATGGGGCTGATCACAAAGGGATAGGTCATCCTGTGCTCACCTTCCTTACCATCTATTATCCGGAGCAGACCAGCCCAAGGTGGTCTGTCCGATGCCAGTATAGCAACAATACGTTGTCCGCTATTCCGGCTGTGTCTTTTCTTTCTCCGGCGCTGCCTCTCGTGAGGCTTCCTCAAGATCCTCGGGCGCATGCGGATGACCAAGCTCCTGTTCGCGTTCGGCCTGCTTCCGGTGCGCGATACGCGAGCTGGCGGCAGCAGCCACCGCTCCTACAATGTCGTCCAGATAGGTATGGATTTGTCCGGTAGTTTTGTCGTTCAGACGTTCGAGCACCCCTGGCTTCAGCTTGTCCACATAGCCGTAATTGGTGAAGCCGATGCTCCCGTATACGTTCACTATGGAAAAGGCCAGAATTTCATCGACGCCATACAAGCTTTCATCATTTTCTATCATGTCCTGCAGAGGGGGGAGCAGCTTGCCCTCTTCTGCCAGCACATCCAGCTGGATACCTGTCAGAACAGCGTTCTGTACCTCGCGTTTGCTCAGCACCATCTCCACGTTATGCACACACTCTTCCATGGTGAGGTTCGGATAATATTTCTTCTGCAGCAGCATTACCAGCTCGGCGATTTCTTCCAAGGTTACTCCACGTTTATGCAGCCAGAACCTGGTTGCTTCCGCGACCTTTTTGCTGTTTAGACTATAAGGTATTTTTGCATTAGCATCAGCCATGATCAGTCACCCCGTAAATGTGTCTTAGTTTGGATAGCTTAGAAAATTGTAACCTGCCTGTACTGCAATTGTCCAGATTCCGGGAATTTAGGATAAGCTGTTGTTATTTTTTGAGCAAAGGGCTCGTATACATAGCAGTACAACTGATCTCAAGCGTTGAAAGGGGTAATCATTCATGAAGCATATGAAACACATCCGCGGGCTCTCCGCAGCTTGTCTGCTCGCGGTTCCGTTAACTTTGTCCGGCTGCAGTATGTTCGGATCGGAATCGGCATCGGTGGATCCGCCGCCTGGTGAAGTGGAAGCGCAAATGCTGCAAGTCAGCGGTGATGGAGCATTGAATACAGGTGTGCTCGGGCCCGCCGCACTGGATGGTGCTGACCTTTCCGCCGGAGTGAGTACAGATACTTCGTCTGCTGCTGCAGCCGGAGAGCGGACAACCGTCTTCCTGGAGGATGGAAATGGCCTGTTAGCCCCGGTATCTCTAAGCCTGCCGAAAGGCGATGATACCGCTATGCTGAAGGACTCCCTGACCGCACTGGTCAGCAAAGGAAACTATGCCTCTGCACTACCCGAGGGCTTCAAGGGTGTGCTGCCTGCCGGAACGGAAGTGAAGAACATCACCGTAGACAAAGCTAAGCTGGCCGTGGTTGAGTTCAACTCCAAGTTTAATGATTACGAACCGGCAGATGAACGCAAAATACTTGAAGCGGTCACCTGGACGCTGACCGGACAGGACGGAATTCAGGGCGTGCAGCTGTGGGTAGACGGGAAAAAACTTACGGAGATGCCGCTGCAGGGGACGCCGCTGGACCGCCCGTTAACCCGCACCCTCGGAATTAATCTGCCCAAAAACGGACCGCTGCTGATGAATTCCAGCGCGGTCACGGTATATTTTTCAGCAGCAGCTTCTGACGGCAGTTATCAATATTATGTACCGGTTACCCGCTTTGTACCCGCAGGGCAGGATCCCCTGAAGGCAGCGCTGAATGAACTGATTGCCGGTCCGGAAACGCAGAAAGGACTGGAGACGGTAATGACTCAGGAAACGGTGCTGGATTCGGTGGAAGCCGGGCAGAACGGTGTGGTCACTGTTTCTCTGAATGATGATATGTTCGAGGACGGTAAGGGAGTACCGGCGGAAATGCTTGAATCCGTTGTACTTACGGTTGCCCAGAACTCCGACGATGCGCTGGTGCAAATCCGCATGAACGGGCAAAAAACAGTAACCGGCACCAATAACGTTGACTACGGGCAGCCGGTATCGGCCCCGGAATATGTGAATGTGCTGCCGCTGTAAAATCGAAAGTAAGGTCAAAAGATGCTTTTGTGCCTGCTCTTTGGTAGAATAAAGCTTGCTACGCAGCTACTTGGAGTCAGAGAACTCTGAACCGGCTGTTTGCCGTAAGCGTTGCAGGTATTTGTACTTAGCTTTCCGAATCTTATAGATGAAATTTCAAGGCGATGCCGTCCTGATCTTTATAGGGGTGGCATCCCTTTCTGCGTAGAATGTAAGAGGGCGGACGCTGAGGCCATACAACAAACTTAGAGCTAGAGATGTAGGAGGCAGAAAAGATGAGATCAAACGGGCGCAATGCAGATCAGCTTAGGCCGCTGACAATAACCACTCAAACCAATAAATACGCGGAAGGTTCCGTGATCATTGAAATGGGGGATACCAAGGTCATTTGTACAGCCACGGTGGACGAGAAGGTTCCTCCATTCCTGAAAGGACAGGGTAAAGGCTGGGTAACCGCAGAATATTCCATGCTTCCCCGTGCAACGCAGACGCGGAACCAGCGCGAAGCAGCACGCGGCAAACTGACCGGACGCACGATGGAAATTCAACGTCTGATCGGACGGGCACTGCGTTCTGTAGTGAATCTGCACGCACTTGGCGAGAGAAGCATTACACTGGATTGTGATGTCATTCAGGCGGATGGCGGAACACGGACAGCTTCGATTACAGGCGCTTTTGTAGCTATGGCCTTTGCGATCAACAAAATTGCGCTTCAGCATAAACTGAGCGTATTTCCAATTACGGACTATCTGGCAGCAATTAGTGTCGGGGTTGTCGGCGACGAGACCCTGCTTGATTTGAATTATGAAGAGGATTCCAAAGCGAAAGTCGATATGAACGTGGTCATGACCGGAGGCGGGGCGTTTGTAGAAGTCCAGGGTACCGGAGAAGAGCGTCCTTTTACCCGTCAGGAGCTGGATCAGCTGCTGGGTCTGGGTGAGAAAGGGATCTACGAACTGATTGCTGTACAGAAGGAAGTGCTCGGAGCGATCGCGCTCAAAATCCCTTCCGGCCAGCCTGGCCAAGAGGTGTAGCAATGGATGCCGGGGGTATTCTGATTGTCGCGACGAAGAATAAGGGGAAGGTACGGGAGTTTCAGCATGCATTTGCACCGCTCGGCCTAACCGTTAGAAGCATGTTCGATTACCCGGATCTTCCTGATGTGGTGGAGGATGGGGCGACTTTTGCCGAGAATGCGCTGAAAAAGTCCCAAGCCGTCGGGGATGCCCTCGGCCACCCTGTTCTGGCAGATGACTCTGGTCTCTGTGTAGATGCCTTGGAAGGAAGACCGGGGGTCTACTCGGCCCGTTATGCTGGTGAAGGTGCAAGTGATCATGAGAATAATCTGAAGCTGCTGAACGAGCTGGAGAAGCTGAAACAGGGCGAGGACACCGGCCAGCCGCTGCTTAGTACGGCCCGCTTCGTCTGCGCCTTATCCCTGTACGATCCTTCTACGGGCAAAGAATTGACCGCTGAGGGAACTGTGGAGGGCTGGATTACCTCCGAGCAGGCGGGGGCCGGCGGCTTCGGCTATGATCCCCTCTTTTACCTGGCAGAGTACGAGAAAACCATGGCCGAGCTGACGCTGGAAGAAAAGCAGGCCATCAGCCACCGGGGCAAGGCATTGCGGTTATTAACCGGGAAGCTTGCGGCACACCAGGAACTGCAGGGCTAATAACATAAGAAAAAACAGGCGGGTATTTTGCGCTATCCCGGCTTTCTATGCCTCGCCTGTCCCCTTCAAAAAGTCTGTCCGCGAGAGCTGCGGCAGACTTTTTTTGTGGAACGATAAATGGAAATTAGATGATATTACCCCCTAAGTATGGAAATTTCCCCCTAGCTTAATCCGGTGCTTTGTATGAAAATAAGAATTGCCTTCATCCTTTCCTTTGCTATGAATCCTCTTATTCTATGTACACTATCCCTCCCAATCGTTTTGTAGGCAAGGCATTGCCCGACAACAACGTATAAAACGTACTTCTCAAGCACCTGACCAGCTTCGCACATCAGGCAGCATTACCGGAATTGCAGGCTATGAGAGCATTACAAGATTAAGAGCACAGATGATTATTTTTCGTGCGCTTTTTTTGTGTACTTCATCTAGCATCCGGATCTCGTGAATCTGATAGAGACAATGGATGAAGGTAAATCCAAAACTGGAGGTGACACAAGGAGCTTTGTCTGTGAAACAGGATTGCAAGCTACGCATAGAACCAGGGAGGTAAATGAAAATGAGGTTGACAAACATCAGATTTCGCAAAACCTTTGCGCTTGGGATGGCTGTTGCTCTTGTGATTGCACTCTTTTCAACAATAGGCACCCATGTCAAAACTGCAAATGCGGCTGCGGGCTACAAGCTCGTCGGTTATTATGCTTCGTGGGCTGCCTATGGACGGGCTTACAATGTTACAGATATCGATCCCACTAAGATGAATGTGATCAACTATGCTTTTGCTGATATTTGCTGGAACGGGATTCACGGGAATCCCGACCCGGCCGGACCGAATCCGGTTACCTGGACCTGCCAGAATGAACAAGGCCAGCCGATCAGCGTCCCGAATGGCACGGTTGTGCTGGGTGATCCCTGGATCGATGCCCAGAAAAGCTTCGGAGATGACAAATGGGATGATCCGATTAAAGGAAATCTGAAGCAGCTCTGGAAACTGAAAGAGAAGAACCCGAACCTCAAGACAGTAATCTCCGTCGGCGGGTGGACCTGGTCGAACCGGTTCTCCGATGTTGCCGCAACAGCGGCGACCCGTGAAGTATTTGCGAATTCTGCAGTCGATTTCATCCGCAAGTATCAAATGGACGGTGTCGACCTGGATTGGGAATATCCGGTTAGCGGCGGTCTTGCAGGCAACAGCTACCGTCCGGAGGATAAGCAGAATTACGTGCTGCTGCTGCAGAAAATCCGTGAAAAGCTGAATGCCGCCGGAACTGCCGACGGTAAAACCTACCTGTTGACCATTGCCTCCGGCGCAGGCCCGGCATACATTCAGAACAACAATCTTAGCGGCATTGCAGCCGTTGTCGACTGGATCAACATTATGACCTATGACTTCAACGGCAGCTGGAATACGACTACAGGGCACAATGCTCCGCTCTACTACGATCCGGCTGCAGCCGCATCAGGTCTGACTGAGCCGGTGAACTATAATATAGACAAAGCCGTCACAAGCTATCTCGCAAACGGAGTCCCGGCGAATAAGCTCGTTCTGGGCATGCCGTTCTATGGACGCGGCTGGGGCGGTGCGCCGAGTGCAGGAAACGGACAATATCAGGTGTCAGCCGGTATTTCGTCCACGGGCACATGGGAAAAGGGAAGTTATGACTTCTACGATCTCGAAGCCAACTATATTAACAAAAACGGCTATACCCGCTATTGGAACAATACCTCAAAAGTACCCTATCTCTATAATCCGTCTACACAAACATTCATCAGCTATGATGACGTGGAATCCTTCGGTTATAAAACGAGCTATATCAAAACCAAAGGGCTGGCAGGAGCGATGTTCTGGGAGACCAGCGGCGACCGCAACAAAACATTGCAGAACAAGCTGAGCACCGATCTGGGTGGCGGAGTGGTGCCGACGCCAACGCCTACTGCTACAGTGAAACCGACAGCTACACCAACGCCTACCGCTACAGTGACACCGACTGCTACGCCAACGCCTACCACTACAGTGACACCGACACCGACAGCTACACCAACACCAACCGCTACAGTGAAACCGACTGCTACGCCAACGCCTACCGCTACAGTGACACCAACCGCTACGCCAACGCCTACTGCTACGGTTACCCCAACTCCGACAGCCACTCCAGGAGTAACCGCCTGGGCAGCAGGAGTTGCCTACAAAGTGGGCGACAAAGTGAGCTATGGCGGCAATGTGTACACCTGTCGCCAGGCACATACCTCGCTGCCAGGCTGGGAGCCGGTTTTGACGCCTGCTCTCTGGCTGTTGAACTAACACGCGCATCTTGAACAGTAAAAAGCTTGCAGAGAAGGCTGAGCCGACTCTGCAAGCTTTTTGTTCAGCTGGAATTTCCGGCGGATCGCTTGGCGACTGAATCCTACATACGGATTTTTATACAAGAAAAGAAATAGCTGCTCATAAGCTTACACGCGCTGAAATATAATGCTATGTATGCCTATGTCCGTACTAATAAAATTTATGCAACGCCATTCGGTTTATTTCGTTATAGTAGTATATAGCGGAAGGTGGTGGGTTCACCGATGGTGGTCTGGGTATTTTGGTTAATTGCAGCCGGTGTCCTGTTTGTCGTTGAAATGATGACGCTTACGTTTTACCTGCTCTGGTTAAGCATTGGTGCTCTTGTGGCTAGCCTTGTTTCCCTTGTGCTGCCGGATGCGATATTGCTGCAGGTGTTGGCAGGTTCGATCGTTGCCCTGGGGCTGACGATTTGCTCCAAGCCGCTGGTGGCGAGATTCCGGAGTTCGCGGGGGTTCAAGGATACAGGGACAGAAATTGTCGGCAGGCAGGGGCTCGTTGTAGAGCCCATTGAGCCGGGACGGTTCGGTCAGGTTAAGGTAGGCGGCGACACCTGGAGTGCAACCTCAATAGAGGCGCTGGGCAAGGATGAAGTAGTCAAAGTAGTCGGAAGAAGCTCCACAATTATTGAAGTAGTAAAATGGGGGGATATGTACTAATGCAATGGGCTATTATTGGGATTGTTATTTTTGTTGTTGTCGTATTTGTCGCACTGACCATCAAAATCGTACCGCAGCAGCGGGTAGGGGTTGTAGAGCGTCTCGGTAAATTCCACCGGCTGCTTACACCGGGCCTGAATATCCTTATTCCGATTATCGATCAGGTGCGGACGTATCATGATTTGCGGATTCAGCAGGCCAACGTCCCTCCACAGACCGTGATTACCAAGGATAATGTACAGGTACAGATCGATACAATTATTTTCTATCAGGTGGTAGGTCCGGAAGAGGCAACCTACGGTATTTCCGATTATGTATACGGGGTGCGCAACATTTCCACAGCCACTATGCGACAGATCATCGGTAAGCTGGAGCTGGATGAAACCTTGTCCGGCCGGGAAAAGATTTCTTCGGATATCCGCCTTGCACTGGATGAGGCTACGGAGAAATGGGGCGTGCGGATTGAGCGTGTAGAGGTTATTGATATTAAGCCTCCGCTCGATATCCAGGAAGCAATGGATAAGCAGATGAAGGCGGAACGAAGCAAACGTGCGATTGTGCTGGAGGCTGAAGCTGCCAAGCAGGATATGATCCTGCGTGCCGAAGGTGATAAGCAGAGTAAGATCCTGAAGGCAGAAGGTGATAAGGAAGCGCGTATCCGCCAGGCGGAAGGCTTAGGCCAGGCACAGGAGCTGGAAGCCCTTGGTCAGGCCAAAGCGATTCAGGCGGTAGCCGAGGCTGAGAAGGCCCGTATTCAGCTGATCAGCAGCGCCGGACTCGATGAACGGGTACTCGCGTATCAATCCTTTGAGGCATTGACCGAAATTTCCAAGGGAGCGGCCAACAAGGTATTCCTGCCTACCAGTGCTGTGGATACGCTGGGGACGCTCGGCGCTATGGCTGAGGTATTCAAGACGAGCAAGGAGAGCAAGTAAGAGGGATATTTTACAATTGCGCCACATTCCGTTAAAGTAAAAGCAAAACGAAGCGCATGCTTACGAAGTCAGTTTTGCTGTGCAAAACTTAAGGCGTGTGCTTACGAAGCCAGTTTTGCTTGGCAAAACGAAGAGTATGCTTACGATGCCAGTTTTGCTACGCAAAACTCTTAGGAGAGAACATGATGACGCAAAAAGAAATTTCACCACTGGTGGAAGCGTTGGGGCTACAGCCCCACGTGGAAGGCGGCTGGTATAAAAGATTATGGAATGCTCCTTTTGAGATTCCGCAGGATACCCTGGGTGAGAGCTACTCCGGGCCAAGAGCATCGGCCTCTTCCATTTATTTTCTACTGCATGCGGATGAAGCCTCGGAATGGCACACGGTACTCTCGTCTGAAATCTGGCTGTGGCATTCCGGTAGCCCGATAGTTCTGAGTCTGGGGGGCAGCGGCGACAAGCCGGAGAATGTGACTGAGGTCGTTCTGGGCCTTGACATTGCTGCCGGCCAGCAGCCGCAGGTAGTTATTCCGCCAGGCGTATGGCAGGCCGCCCGGCCGCTCGGCGAAGAGCCGGTGCTGGTCTCCTGCATCGTCTCTCCCGAGTTCCATTTCGATGATTTTAAGCTGATCGGCAAATAAAGTGAACGGCAAATGGAGTGTGGCTGTGATTGCAGCCGCACTCCATTTTTTGTATCCAAGGCATGAACTGCTATACTGATTTTGAGAATGGCTGATTACCATGCCGATTATAAGGTTAAAGGAAGTTTGTTCAGGGATAAGCACGCTGAAATGCAGCGGTTTACATTATCCTTATTTTTCTCGCTGAGACGGACACTAGCCGCGGATAAGGTAGCGGGCCGTTTCCGCTTAATACCATTACGACTGGAGGGCTAATCATGACAGAAGCAAACGGACCCTTTTCCGGGGGGCCTACGTTAAATGACGGGGCAACCATGCCTTGGCTGGGACTTGGGGTATGGCAGACCAAGAACGGGGATGAAGTGATTCAAGCTGTGAAGTCGGCAGTGGAGACCGGTTATCGCAGTATCGATACGGCTGCCGGATACAAGAATGAAGAGGGTGTCGGACAAGCTATCCGTGAATGCGGAGTGGACCGGGATGAGCTGTTCATTACGACCAAGCTGTGGAACGGTGACCAGGGGTATGAGTCGACACTGAAGGCTTTTGAGGTCAGCCGCAAGAAGCTTGGCCTGGATGTTGTGGATCTGTACCTGATCCATTGGCCTGTGGCCGGCAAGTACCGCGATTCCTGGAAAGCTCTGGTGCATCTGCAAAAGGAGGGGCTTGTCAAATCTATTGGCGTGAGCAACTTCCAGCCGCATCATCTGCAGGATATCATCGACGATACGGGAGTGGTGCCTGCGGTGGATCAGGTAGAATTCCATCCGCTTCTGACCCAGCGCGAGCTGCTGAAGTATGCGAAGTCGCATGATATTCAGGTAGAAGCCTGGAGCCCGCTTATGCAGGGCAATCTGGATCTGCCGCTGTTGAAAGAATTAGCCGGTAGATACAACAAGACGGCAGCGCAGATTGTGCTCCGTTGGGATCTTCAGCAAGGGGTCATCACGATTCCCAAATCCGTGCATGCCGAGCGCATCGTGGAGAATGCGGGATTCTTCGATTTTACCCTTAGCGATGAGGATGTCCAAGCGATTGAAGACCTGAATCAGAATCACCGCTTCGGTCCGGACCCGGATAATTTCAACTTTTAAGCACTTAAATGGTATTGGATAAAATATTGCAAACCAAAGAGCAAGTCTCCTTCGTGGGACTTGCTCTTTGGCTTAAATGGACGGATTAGCGGCAGCTCTGCAGCCGGATAGACTGAGCGGGAGCGCACAGGCTACGGCAGGTAAACACAGAAGAACGGCTGCCTGTCGGACAGGGCAGCCCCTCCCTTTACTGTTCTGGCGGGAGGCTGCCGCGTCTTCCCAGAATACGCATCAGCAGAATGCCGTGGATAATAACCAGCATACTGCAGACCATGGCCATCACCTCGGCCGCCTGGTCGCTGGCGGTAATCAGATCAAAGATGCCATGCCACAGGATCACAGGCAGGATGCTCCAGCGGCTTCCGGCACAGATCCAGGCCAGCACGACCGAGCCGTAGGTGAGGCTGACCGCCCAGCCGATCACGCTAAAGCCCATCCCGAGATAGCTCTCATTGAACCAGAAGGCTGGCAAATGCCAGGCCATCCAGATAACGGCAACCAGCAGGGCTGAGGTGAACAGAGAGTAACGTTGATGCAGCTCCGGCAGCAAGTAGCCGCGCCACCCGCTCTCCTCTCCGATCCCGAAGGTAAGCATCCACACGAGGGCGGTCATCCAGACACCAAACTGCGGGGGCAGATCAGAGGTTAGGCCGAACTGGCGCATATCCGGCGCACTGCCGGTAATTAGGGTATGAGCCAGAATGGCCGCCGCCCCGTAGGCCAGGGGCAGACCAGCAGCCAGCCCCAGCCATTTTTTGGGGAAAGCAAGAGAAAAAGCAGTTCTACACCAGGCGGTAAATCCGCCTGCTCCCGGCAGCCTCACGCTCACGAGTGTGCCAAGCAGGGGACCGAAAGAGCCGAGATAGAACTGTCCGGGCAGCACCGGCAGGCCAGCAGCAAACTGCTTATTCAGCAGCAGTGGCAGCCAGCACAGCCAGGTGAAGCCAAAGGTCACCAGAATAAAGACAGTCAGCTTTTTTGTAAACAGAGGATCACGGTGAAGAGAGGACTCCATATGGATTAAACCCCTTATGCCAAGATATGCTTCATCTATAGTTGTAGAGGTTTTCCTCCCTCCCGGCTGTGGGAATGATCACGCGGGCTGGTCTAGTGATAAATCTGCGTAAAGACTGACCCGGCAGCTGTTTTACCCGATCGAAACGTTATACTTGCGCAGCCATAGATTAACTTGGGACAGATAAGCAAACAGCTGCGGACCCGACATCAATTGGCCGAACCAGGGAAGATTGCTGGAAGATTCCGGTGATGCGGCGATTTCACGGATTTTGGCGGCGTCTATTAATGGAAGAATAGGTGAGGACGAGTCATCCAGAATGTTCAGCATCTGCGTCCGGACAGCATTTAAGTAAGCCGGATTATGTGTTTTGGGGTATGGGCTTTTTTTACGGTAGAGCACATCGTCCGGGAGAATGCCTTCCAGGGCTTTGCGGAGAATGCCCTTTTCCCGGTTGCCTACAGTCTTGATCTCCCAGGGAATGTTGAATACATACTGCACGAGACGGTGATCACAATAAGGCACGCGGACCTCCAGGCCCACGCCCATGCTCATCCGGTCCTTGCGATCCAGCAGGGTAGGCATGAAGCGGGTAATATTGAGGTAGGACATCACGCGCATTTGCGCCTGTTTACCGGTCTCGCCGTCAAGTTGTGGCACCTCTGCTACCGCGTCGCTGTATCTGTCACCCAGATACTCCAGCGGACGTATCCATTCACGGATCTCCGGTGACAGGAGCTCTGAACGCATTTTTGGTGCGACCGCCCAGGGGAAAGTGCCTGAAGACAGCATTTCCTCACGGTGGAACCACGGGTATCCGCCAAAGATCTCATCGGCCGCTTCGCCGGAAATAGCGACAGTCGCATTCTTTTTGATCTCCTGGCAAAATAAATAAAGCGAAGAATCCACATCGGTCATCCCTGGCAAATCCCGCGAATAAAGGGCGTTGTCCAGTGCCTCCACCAGCTCGGGGGTATCGAACGCCACATAGTGGTGGTTCGTTTTCAGTTCATCGACCATCCGCTTAATCCAGGGGCCGTCTGCACCGGGCTGGAAGGTGTGGCTTTTGAAATGCTTGTCATTATCGACATAATCTACGGAATAGGTGTCTACCTGGCCTTGGCCGGTCCGGTTGTAATAATCCACGGCGAGTGCGGTCAGCGCGCTTGAATCCAGCCCTCCGGAGAGCAGAGAGCAGACCGGAACATCGGAAACCAGCTGGCGCTCCAGAGTATCCTGCAGCAGTTCACGGACCCTGGCCGCCGTTTCATCCACATTGTCAGTGTGTTCGTAGCTAGTAAGCTCCCAATAGGCATATTTGCGGATTCCATTCCGGCTATAAATCATGGCATGACCTGGACGAAGCTCGAATATATCTTTATATATCCCCTGTCCCGGTGTACGGGCCGGACCGATGATGAAAATTTCCGCGAGCCCCTCCGGTCCGACAGCGGGCTTCACTTTAGGATGCTGCAGCAGCGCTTTGGGCTCAGAGCCAAAGACAAACACATCGTCGACCTGACTGTAGAACAGCGGCTTCACCCCGAGTCGGTCGCGTGCCAAAAACACCTGATCGCGCAAACTGTCCCACACGGCAAAAGCAAAAATACCATTCAGCTTCTCCGTGCAGTCTGGTCCCCACTCGATATAGGCGTGGAGCAGAACCTCTGTATCACATTCCGTGAGAAAATGATGCCCGCGCTGCTTGAGTTCGATTTTGAGCTCAGGGGCATTATACAGTTCGCCGTTATACACAATCGCATACACCTTGTCGTCATGGCGGGCGATCATCGGCTGGGCGCCGTTCTCGGGGTCGATCACGCTAAGTCTCCGGTGACCGAGAGCACACGGGCCTGAAATCCAGGTTCCGGCTGCATCCGGCCCGCGGTTCTCTAGGGTTTCAGTCATTTTTACGAGCAGTTGCGAGTGCTGTGTGAGGTCGCCGCGCCACTGGATAAATCCGGTTATTCCGCACATGATGTTTCATCCTCTCTTTTGTGCGATTATTGTCCAAATATAAGAATTTATATGCTTCTCGCAATCATTGATCCTTATATTTCCCGCTGAAACGGTTTCCTCAAAAGCGATACAAAGTATCGCTCCTTCGGAAGCATAGGCTTATTTGGGGACGGCACCGTTTCCGCTTGTTTCTTTTTTGCCAAGTAATACAGATATATGCCGAAGGAAGGCATAAAATGTATGTCCTTATCCGAACACTAGAGAAGAGGAAAATTTGCCAGGAGGGATGATGACCAGTGTATTACATTAAAGACGCCAAAATCCGCAGAATGACTGAATACGACGGCGCACCATGTGCAGAGGTTGGCGTTTTGCCGGGGGCTGTGGGCGATTCCGCCCTTTTGGTGTACATTGTGGAGGACCAGCGTGAGGAAGGCTATGAAATTGTACGCATTCTGACGAATGATGCCGATACCGCAACCGACTGGTTTGATAACAATTTGCATGACGCCTTTCAGGACGTAACGTTCAGCGGGTTCACCGGCAGCATCATTATGACTCCGGAGGATGAACGGTCGAAGTTTCAGCAGGAGCTGCTCATTTTTGGAGATCTGAAAAAACAGCTGGAGGCGCATTTCCATAAGCTGTCCTAAAGAGTAGGCTAAAGAGCAGCGGCAGCGGAATTCATGCCGCTGGACCTGCCCCGGCAGCGGTGTTTTGAGGAAGAGACGCATGGACTTCCTCTACATTCGCTCCGGGGGCAGAAATGCCGGTAAGCAGAGAAGGCTGGGCAAACTTTTAAACAGCCTCTTGAAAATTTTGCTGAATAAGGTATAATAGATAACGTTGCGTTAATACATATGTCTTATAAGCTTTTTCATTTTCACATGTGTCCCGGTAGCTCAGCTGGATAGAGCATGCGCCTTCTAAGCGCACGGTCAGGGGTTCGAATCCCTTCCGGGACGTCACTGGACAGCCTTCCTTCGGGAAGGCTGTCTGTGCGTCCGGAGGATGAGAAGCCCAAACGGTTCATTGGAGCATAAGCATCGAGAGCATTCTCTTCGCAATCAGCCCGAATGGGCTGTATCCCTTCCGGGACGTCACTGGACAGCCTTCCTTCGGGAAGGCTGTTTGTGCGTCCGGAGGATGAGAAGCCCAAACGGTTCGTTGGAGCATAAGCATCGAGAGCATTCGCTTCGCAATCAGCCCGTTCTTATTACATCCGGTCGGGCTTCGGCAGTCCGAGTACGTCCAAGACCTCGCCTAGGGTGTTCTGAAAGCGCAGGGTCAGCCAGATCCGGAAGCGGATGGAGGCATCCTCTCCCTTAAGGATCGGACAGGTGGAATAAAAGTTGTTGAACAGCGAGGCCAGGGTATGAGCGTAGTTGCAAATACTACCAGGCGTCAGCTCGCGGCCCGCCGTATAAAGGGTGTCCTCCCAGGTGCTGAGCTGTCTAAGCAAGGCTAGCTCGGCTTTCTCCAGCTGTGCCGGGAACTGGGGGACCGCTTCCTGTTCCGCGGGGGAATCTGCTTTGCTGAGCACACGGCCCGCGCGGGCGAAGGTGTACATCAGATAGACCCCGGTATTACCGGAAATCTCTGTGGCCTGCTTGAAGTCGAAGACAATCTCCGTGGCCAGATTGAAGCGCAGCAAGTAATAACGGATTCCGGCGGTGGCGATGAGCCGGCTGGAGAGGCCGGTTTTGTCGGAGCGGGCGGCTTCGATGCTACTCTCCATGAGCTGGACCAGATCGCTCACCTTGACGCCAATCCCTTGGCGGCCGGACATGGCATAGGAGCTTTTGCCCTCTGAAGTATCGATGCCAAGCTCAGCGGCGGAAGCCGGACTGAGTGAAACTACACCGTAGCTGACATGATGCAGCTTCTCTGCCTGCTCCGCATACCCCAGCACCTCAAGCGCCTGCTTCACCATCGCCTGCGGGTACTCCTGCCGGTAGTCGATGACGTTGACCACTCTGTCCGCCTTGCCAAAAGCCATAGGGCCTCCAGTCAAACCGGTTGTCCATAGTCCCGAGTTGAATTCGCTGTAGCTGAAATCCTTGTCCAGCAATCCGAATTTCCAGAGATGATAGGCAATATCCTTGGCAGTGTAGGTCAAGATTCCGTTAGAACGCACCAGCACCTTGTCCTTTTGATGATCCTCCGAATCGCTCTCCGTCCCGTCAGCACCCGGTTGTTTCAGAATCCAGCATCCTGCTAGTTTACCCTCTGTCTCTTGGACAAACACTGCGGTCTCTTTCAGCAGACTGAAGGCGGATGACCAGAAGCCCCCCTTTAAAATACTGCTCTCCCAGACCAGAAGATCGTACCCGATGCCAAAGTTGTCCATCTCCGCGACATGCTCTTTTACGATCCGTTCCGCAACCAGTTGGCCGAGCCAGGCCGTATTGCCGTGGCCTTCCTCCAGTTCATGGAGAATGTCCGTCCGTTTATGGACTCTCTCCGGCTGCAGTGCATACTCCTTGTTGACGGCGGCATAAATATCCCAGCAGTAATCCCCGAAACGGACATGCTCTCCGGCCAGCGGCACATGAAGCAGGCCCACTACCGTATCCGCCAGTTGATTGCCCAGATCATCCACATAGTTGTGGACCTCCACGTTGTACCCTGTTTTCCGCAAAATTCTGACCAGCGCATCGCCGATACAGGAGTTTCTCAGGTGGCCTATATGCATAGATTTGTTCGGATTGACGCTGGTATGCTCGACAATTACTTTTTCCCCGCTGCCCGGAGGCAGTTCGAAGGAATAGCCTGCCCATTCCTGCCAGTTGATGTATATATTAATAAATCCCGGAGCGGCGATCTCGATGCGCTCGAACAATCCGCCGGCAACGCCCATCTGCTGAAGCTCTGCGGTGATTAGTCCGGCGATGGACATGGGAGCTTTGCGCAGTTTTTTGGCTAACTGCATGGCAATGTTGCTTGAATAATCACCGAAATCGGCGTTCGCAGGCTGCTCCAGCGCAATGGTTACCGGTTCTGCAGGTTCTCCCCCGAGACTACGGATTACTTTGTTTACGCTTTGTTCCAAATGGTTGCTAATCAGTTGACTTAACATTGGATTCCCTCCTTAAAAAATGCACTACAGCTGCAAATCCAAGAGGCCCGGTAAACACAAAAAAGCCCCGTCTCTAAAAGAGACGAGGGCATAAGCGCTCGCGGTACCACTCTCGTTGCCGAACACAGGGTTCAGCCACCTCACAGGTTAACGGCCTTCAGCCGGGGCTTCCTACTGCAAGTTCAGAAGTCCATCTCCCGGGTGCGCTTCATGACAGGATCTGTACCGGCTTACACTCTCCCGGCTCGCTGGGGACTAGGGTCCTGAATCACTACTTTCCCGTTCATCGAATGTGGATTGATTTTTATCAGTATAGCGAATTTTTGGGAGAAAGCAATAGCCATTTTGTGGTGAGGCCAAACCAGACATCAGGGCGCCTGAGATTAACCGATCAATCCGCAGCGGGTGCACCCGTTAGATTTTTAATGTCTGTCGAGCCGTATATCAGCAGGGCAATTACGATTACAAGCAGAATACCGCCGGCAAAGTCTTCTCCGTCAAAGCTGTCCATCCGTCAACGCGCCTCCCTTTCGTCATTTTTCCGGGCTTCAGGAGTTATCGGTTTTTTTCTTCAGGGCGGTCATGATTTCGTTCAGGGTCAAACTGCTGTTATCATCCAGAAAACGGACCAGCTTATCTACATTGTTAGAATTACCGGTGCTTAAATCGCCCAAGGATTTATACTTTCCCGTCAAACTGACGAATAGGGAAGCATCGGTATACATCTGGATAGAATCTACCCGCAGTTTGCCGGTCAGCAGCAGCACAGCCACTGTATATTCCAATCCTTTTGGAATTTGCTTGTTGGGATTAGCCGGTTGTTTGTTGGCACCGGTCTTTTTTCCCTTTCCAGGAGGGGGCATGGAATCTCCCTTCTTCCATAAAACAATCTATTTCTACACTCTATGCACTTGAGCTGATATCGGTGAATGGAGCCTGTCTTCTGTCCACACGGTTAGCCGCTTGCTCGAATATGAATATATTGTGCGACTAGGATCAAACACTGCAAGAGTCTTAGCTTCATAGACTGAATGGTGAATACAAGAAAGGAGGAATGGGACAAGATGGCTATTGTATCAACGGGCCCCCTGGAGAACAATACGGTTCTGGGGGTTAGACCCACACAGCTGGTGACGGTGAAAATGGTATGCAGAAATACAGTAAATGCTGTCACTGTAACCATTCAAGGGTATGTGCTTGGCACAACAAGAACGTTGTATGTAAATGAAATGATTAATATCGGACCCGATGAAGTTGTGACGAGAAATTATTTTGCTGATTTGGATGCCTTCGAGTTTGTGTTTACAACCGGTTCTGGAGATGTGGAGGCTGTTGGAATATCCGTGTGGGGCAAACAATCTTCTGGTCAGCTGGTCGGAACACACCGGGTCGTGGAACACGAGAAAACAAGTCAGGGTGCATAATACGAATCAAATTGGAAAATGAAAACAGAAACAGGGACCTTCCGGCGGTATAAGTGAGGAGGTCCCTGCTTAGTTATGTGGGATGATTATTTCCAGATGTGGATCAGATCATCAGAATCTCGCGGATATCCTGCTCCGTTAGGGAAGATAAGGCTTCCTGACCCGGCTCGATGACTTCATCGATCAGATTTTTTTTCTTCTGCTGCAGCTCGTACATTTTATCTTCTACCGTGCCTTGAGCAATCAGGCGGATCACCTGCACCACTTTCTTTTGTCCGATCCGGTGTGCCCGGTCTGCGGCCTGCTGTTCGACAGCGGGATTCCACCACAGATCATAGAGAATGACGGTGTCTGCTCCGGTCAGATTCAGGCCTGTCCCCCCGGCTTTGAGCGAGATGAGGAACAGGTCCCTTTCTCCTTCATTGAAAAGTCCACACAGTTCAACCCTCTTAGAAGCAGGAGTATGGCCGTCCAGGTAGAAGTGTGAAATCCCCTGCAAGCCCAGCTCGCGGCTGATCATCCCAAGCATCTCGGTGAATTGCGAGAAAATCAACATCCGCTTGCCGGAGCTGCGGCATTCCTCGATAATCTCCAGCAGTTGCTCGAATTTACCCGATCCGCCCGTATAGCCTTCCACAAAAAGTGCAGGGTGACAGCATAACTGGCGCAGGCGGGTAAGTCCGGCAAGCACCTTGATTCGCCCATTACCGAACCCATTGCCGAATTCATCGCTGTCCAGATGCTTCAGCGCTTCCTTCCGCAGTCTGGCGAGATAGGCGACGTACAGCTTTTTCTGCTCCGGCAGCAGCTCGGAGGCCTGAAGGGATTCGATCTTCTCCGGCAGCTCTTGGAGTACATCACTTTTCAGGCGGCGCAGCAGAAACGGGCGGATCCGCCTGGCGACAGTCTCCCGGGGCAAATCGTGAAAGGCTTTTTTGCCCGGGAACAGTCCGGGAAACACGACGCCGTAGATCGACCAGAGATCCTCCAGCGCATTTTCGACCGGGGTTCCGGTGAGGGCGAAGCGGTAGCGCGCCTGCAATGCTTTTACCGCCTGTGCCGTCTGGGTGGCATGGTTCTTGATGACCTGCGCTTCATCCAGGATGAGTGTATGGAAAGAACGCTTAACGTACAGCTCGACATCGCGGCGCAGCAGCGGATAGGAGGTGATCAAAACATCACAGCCTGCTGTATTCCGCAGCGTCCGTCTCCGTTCGGTCAGGTCCCCGTCGGCGATAGCCGCTTGGATCTGCGGAGCAAAGCGCTTCAGCTCATTCTGCCAGTTGTAGAGCAGGGAGGCAGGCGCAACAATAAGCGCAGGCAGCCCGGTCTTGCGGATATCTTCCAGCTCTGAGAGCAGGAAAGCGATGCTTTGCAGCGTTTTGCCCAGCCCCATATCATCGGCCAGGATGCCTCCAAAACGGTAGTGAGCCAGCGTCTTCAGCCACTGGAAGCCATACTGCTGGTAATCCCGCAGCACCGGAGCTAGTGTCTCCGGGAGCGGAAAGTCAAGATTCTCCGGACTGTGCATGTTCGCCAGAAGACGGCGGAAGGAGCGTCCAATACGGATAGCATCGGTACCTCCTTTGCCAGTATCGGCATCCAAGTGAAGGCCCTGGATTAAAGGCAGAGAGAATTCTGCGGCAGGGATATCGGCAGTCCCCATTCCGAGCTCGTTAATGAGTGCAATAATTTCCTGGAACTCGGCGGTTTCCAGCGGCAGCAGTGCCCCGTCCGGCAGGCGGTAATATTTGCGCTTCTCCTGCAAGGACTTCAATACCAATACGATATCTGACTCGGGAATGCCGTCCATACCGAATTTGAAATCAAGCCAGTCGGTTTTTTCATTCCAGGTCAAACTGGCCTTAGGGACGTACGTACCGGTAGGCATCCTCAACTTGACAGCAGTAGTCGCGTATACCTGCAGCAAGGGCTCCAGCAATGGAATCGTATGGTACAGGAAGTCATATTCCCCTTCCTCGTCGTTCATAATATAGCCGCTGTCCGTCCGGGCAAAAGACTCATGGGCCATCAGCTCCAGAATCCGCTGCTCGGTTTCACTATCCCGCATGAGGATGACTTCATCGCCACGGTCCCGCACCTGCTCCTCCAGCGGATTGATAACAATCGTTCCGTACTGGAATTCAAGCCCGGCCAGCAGCCGGTCCCGCACCCGGTCCAGATAGAGTCTGGCTTGCAGCTGCGTTTGTACAACCCGGTCAGCAATGGCAGCAGCGATATGAACCTGTCCCAGCTTTTTGAGGCCGGGAATCACCTTGTCCATAAAAGGTTCCATCTGCCCTGGAGCGATAACGATCCCGTTGGTTCTGGACTCGGACAGCATCTTCTTCAGCTCAGAGAGACGTATGCATTCCTGCACCGGCAGCTTCAGCAGCTTGCTTTCAGACAGCACAAGCCCGTAATCCTCCATGACCGTAAGTTGTGCCAGTCCCTTAATGTCCAGCCGGTAGCCTTTTTCTTCAGCCTCATCAAACTGAAAACTTAGCTTAGGGAGCCCGCTTTCAATGGGAATGCCTGCGGTGACCGTGTCGCCAGCCTGCCAATGAACAGAAGAGGATGCTCCCAGAACAGGCAGAAGAGATTCCCAGAAAAAAGGCGGAATGGCCAGCACCCGCTCTCCGCCCAAATTTCCCGGATAGGAGGAATAAGGGGAGGTATGGCCTTGGTAGACCCGTTCATTCAGAAGAATCTCAATCAGCTTCAGCAGCACTGCATTGTCTTCCTTCTTGAAGCTGTGTTCTGCAGGGTCATAGATGAAGTGCTTGGAGAATTCAAAGGGTTCGCCGCGGCGGACGCGATCCAGAAATGCTCTTATTTTCTGGACAATGTAGAGGCGTTTGGGGCCAACCTTCAGTTCAAGGCCGAGCATGCGGTTGCCAAAGTTATAGGAAAAGGGTTTGCAGATAAATTCCATTTCCAGCGGGATTCTAACGTCTATATAGGCTCCTGCGCCGCTCGGGCGCTGACGGCTGTTCCCGAACAACCCCAGCATGCTGCTTACAAGATGCCGGTCATGTGATGTATCAGCTAAGTTTGGCGGATTACTCTCCGAATGACGGGGGAATAGCACGCCAGTCTTTCCTGTATACACCTCAAGATTGCTGAGGTCAGCCTCCGGCTCCGTTCCCGATGAGTGTCCATCCACGTCTTCCTCGGCATAGAGGATAGATACCAGAACAGCGGCAATATGCTTGCAAAACGGTCCACCGTGGGAATACGCGGGACAGGAGCATTTGCCGTTCACATCTCCGTCGCTGTCTATGGTTAGCGTGATATCGTAAGGCTCCAGTCCGTAGACAGTAGCCTGATATTTCGAATATTCCAGTCCCTCATTATCTTCTACGGCGGCCAGCCGGACCTTTCCAGCTTCATAATCCTCTGAGCCCCGTTCAAAAGCTGCCTTACCGCACAGCAGTCTGATTACCCGTTCCGGCACATAAAAACTCACCGCATGATCACTTCCTTTTAACATATCCTTAATTCCTGGATTGCTCTAGCTTCCATATTAGCAGAACATGCGTACGCCTTCAAAGCAGGAATCAAGTGGAAACGGCTTCGCCGTCCTTTTAAAAGCTTATGCTTCCGAAGCAGCGATACTACGTATCGCTTTCAGGAATCCGTTTCAGCGAGAAATATAAGGATGATTTATAGCGTGAAACATATAAATCCTTATATTTAAAAAAAGCCATCCTGGGCCCGCAGATCTGCAGGCCCAGGATGGCCGTGGGTCGGACGACGCGCTTAACGCGATTGGATGAGTCCGGATTTCTGGAGCAGTCTTTGCAGCATCACGGCTGCCTCCGCTCTTGTAACATGGGATTGTGGAGCAAGCTCCATTCCGCTGCGGCCTGTGATCAGACCTGCCTGCAGGCTGATGGCAATACTGTCCAGCGCCCACGCAGAAGCTTCACCCGCATCGGAGAAGCCTCTCAGAAGTTCAGCTGTGCTGCTGCTTGTGAGCTTCGCTGAAAGTCCGGTGAGATGCATCGCCTCTGCAATCATGGTCATCGCCTGCTCGCGGGTGATGGAATCGCCGGGCCGGAAGGTACCGTCATCGAATCCGCTGATCAACTGGTGAAGGTAGGCGGTTTGCACCATACTGCTGTACCAGTCGGAGCTGCTCACGTCCTTGAAAGGAGCGGAGCCGTGAGCCGTGTTAAGTCCGAGTCCACGGACCAGAATCGCGGCGAATTCGGCGCGTGTCATCTCACGGTCTGGCAGGAAGTAGCCTTTCCCGCTGCCGTCAATAACCATCCTTGCCCCCAGGTCATTGACGGCCGTTTTTGCCCAGTGTCTGGACATATCCCTGAATTCCACCGGGTGGGTAACAACAGCATATGTGCTATTGGTGAGACTGCTGATGACCGCGTTATACCCCCCTTCCTGCTGTACAAACCGGGTGGGAACATGGCGCACGGTACCGTCCGTTTCAATCACAATGCCGGTAGCGCTGCTTACATCTGTACCGGCTGGAAGAGAGAAGATCCGTTTTACATAAGTGCTGAAGCCGGACAGGTTGGTGGTTTGACTGCCGTGAATGAGCTTTACCGAGAAGTCGAGCGGCTCGGCAAGGAAGGTAAAGCTATGTTGGGCAGCGGCAGCGCGGGCGTTGCTGTCCAGACTTGTATCCAGAGCGGCAATCTCAATTTGAATGCGCACCTCTGCTGCGGATACGTTCGCTCCGAGCTGACCTGTTATCGTATTCCAGCTGATATGCTGTAAGGGAATGATATAGGTTGCTTTGCCGCCCTGAACGGATAAAGAGGCCTGATTCTGCTGTAAATATCGAAGCACTTGTCCGTTAAGTTCTACGGTCTGTACTTCTGAACTGTTGACAAATTCTATGGAGATCTCGGCGCCAGGCGGCTGTGCACCCAGGATTCCTTCGAGCTTGCCTTGATCCAGGGATAGAATGGAGTGCTGCCTGTTATTCACCTGGACATTGGATATAACGCCCAGATCTACCGTTTTGCCGTTCACAAACATCAATACGCTGGGAACCCCCACTGCTGGTGTTGACGGTACACTCGGTGTCACCGGTGCTGGGGGTTCTGCAGGATCTCCGCTTCCGCTGGTTGGGGCTATTGGTGTTATAGGATTAGAAGCGGCAGACCCGGGACTCTTGCCTGCTCCGTTTATAGCTCTGACGGTAAACGTATAAGCCGTTCCATTCACTAATCCGGTTACGGTAATCGGACTGGCAGTGCCCGTTGCAACGCTGCCGCCTGGTGAAGCTGTAATCTCGTAGGAGGTAACGGCGCTGCCGCCGTTGTCTGCAGGAGGAGCAAAAGCAAGGGTCACCTGGCCGTCTCCTACAATGGCACTGAGTACGACCGGTGCCGCAGGAAACGTTCTCGGTGTAGCGCTGACTTCATTGGATCGCGCGCTGTCGCCGCCAGGATTGGCAGCCTTGACGGTAAAATAATAGGGGGTTCCATTGGTAAGTCCTGCAGCATCATAGCTATAGACCGAACCGGAGACTGAACCGGCGATTGTACCATAGGGTTGTTCGTACTTTCCAGGCACCGTACTTTGGTAGATGGTATATCCCGAGGCACCGGCTGCAGGTTCCCAGTGCAGGTTAATCATGCCGTTGCCGGGAACGGGGGTCTCCAGCACTGGTGCACCAGGCGCAGGGACCTGCGGCGTAGCGCTGACTTCAGCGGAGGCCGGGCTATCCCCGCCGCCATTCACGGCCTTGACGATGAAATAATACGTCGTCCCGTTGGCGAGGCCTGTGGCATCGAAGCTGTAGACGCTGCTTGCCACCGTTCCGGCAGCGGCTCCATAATCGCCGGAGGCCACGCTGGTATAGACTTTATATCCGGTAGCTCCGCTGACCGTAGTCCATACCAGCCGCACCTGACCGTCGCCTGCGGTCACGGCTTCGACTACCGGCGCATCCGGCGCGGCCAGTACCGGCGGTGTCGTATCCTCCACCGCCAACGTGAACAATGGATGACTTCCCGCATCCATGACAAGTTCAAATGCATGCTCCCCTACTGATAGGGTGGACAGGTACTCCTTATGGAAAGTCAAAGTGCTCCCCGACACTGTATAGGCGGTAGTGTCCACTGCGGCTGCCCCCAGCTTCAAGCCGGTCAGCAGATTGCCGTTCAAGGTCAGCTCTGCCTGAACATCCAGGTAATGACCTGCTGTGGTATTGGAGGCATATTTATCAAAACTCCCCGTTGCAGGAGTAAGTGTGCTGTCCTGTATTCTTCTCACTGTGAGACTGTATACATTGGAATAGCGGGTGTCTTCAGCAGACACTTTGACACGGATGGTGTTGGTACCGGTGGTCAGAGGGACGGCTGCACCCTGCCCATCCGTTACTGTACTATAATTCCCGCCATTAACACTGATCTGGATCTGGCCAGCGGCATCCGATAGGGTTGGTGTTACCGTCAGGCTACCGGAGCGGACATCAGCCAGTGTATAAGCATTTACAACGCTGGAAAAGCTCTCATTCAGGCCCCCCGGCATGACAGAGAGCTGAGACAGGAGCGCATTGTTGCTTTTCCGGTGCACACTCAGGCGGTAGAACTTCTCAGTGATTCCGTCCTGGGCGGTAACCTTAATCACAATCGAATGGTCTCCTGGGCCTAATGCCAGAGGAGTGCTTAAGGAGCCGCTGGTTAGGGTATCATAGCCGCCTTGGCTGTTTTGAATGCCAACGGTTGCTGTGGAATCTGAAGTGGTGGGGATTACAGTAATGCCGGTGTCATAATCAACATCCGGTAACGTATAGCTTGTCACAGCGGACTGGAAAGAAGGGGTCAAGCTGAGAGTTTGGACGGACAAGGCACTCAAATTGGCATTGGTTGAGGGCAATCCGCGGGTGACGGTAAGAGCATAGGTTTTGGTGTTCGAACTATCCTGTGAGTTGACCTCGACATACACCATATTGCTTCCAACATTAAGCGGGACAGGAGAAGAAACACCGCCTTGGGCATTGTCCCCGCCAATACTTACAGCAGCGGCCGGATCATCCGCTTCAGCAGTAACCCCGAGATTGCTCACCGAATAGGGAACGTTTAAGGTGTAACCGGTAGTTGAGGGGTTAAAGGCAGGAGATATGTGGCCTGCGCTTACGCTTAGGCTACGAAGATTTGCATCATCCGTCTGTGGATAATAGACCTGGACGGTATAAATTTTAGCAGTTGAGCTATCGGATGAAGTCACTTTGTACTGGAAGATATTATTTCCCCGACTGGTTGCCAGATAGCCTGTCGAGACGTAAGAGCCAATGGGTGTCCAGGAGCCTCCATTCATAGAATATGACAGAGTTGCTCCCGAATTGGCCGGAATGGCTGCGGCATAATATCCTATATCCGAACTGCGCATATGTACTGTGTATTCCGTGATCTCAGGGGAGAAGGCAGGAGAGAGCTCCCCTCCTCCCTGATAAAAGTAACTCAGATTAGCATCGGAATTCGATACATCTGCCCTGGCAACCCATGGCAGGACGATAGCCAGTATGGACACGGCAAGACAGGTGGCCAAAAATCTTACTATTCTCATTAATAACCCTCCATATGTATGAAAATGATAATCGCTATGATTTTTATCATTATAGCATATGGATTTTTGATGAAATCGGGATTTTAACAAAATTTTCTGCTCGTTATTAGGGATTCTCACGCCGTGTTGCCGGACCGCTGATCCCATGCAGCATGAACTCAATAGTCAGGTTGACCTCAGCTTCATCATCCCAGTCTTTGTCCGGCATCAGCAGCAGGCGTGCCAATAGATACCCGATTACGGAGGAGATGGTGAAACGTATAATCGAAGGGGTGGGGACGTCAGCCACCTCGCCCTTTTCTTTGAAATGATCGGTGATATTCGTTACCCGCTCCAGTATATTGTTCATAACATTTTCAATGAACTGTTCCCGGAGAACCGGCTGGAAGGGGATTTCCTGTACGAATATTCTCAGGATCTTGAAATTTTTGCGGGCGAACTCCAGGCGGTTCACCATAAAGGCCCGCAGGAACGCTTCATAGCTCTCAAAAGGAACATCCAGCACTCCGCCGAAATTGCGGAGTACGAAAGGTGCGATCATCTTAGCCATCGCCGGGCTTACAATAGACAGCAGCAGTTCTTTTTTGGTCTTGTAGTAGCGGAATATGGTACCTTCTGCCACTCCCGCCCTTTGGGCAATTTCACTGGTGGAGGCAGCAGCGTAGCCCTTCTCGGAAAAAATCTCAATTCCCGCCTGCAGAATGGCCAGCTGCTTGGGTGTCATCTTTTGTTCTTCACTGAGGGTCAGCAGCTCCGCAATCCATTCTTCCTGACCTTGCTGCTCTGCCGCTTTGTTTTTTTGCATGCGGTTGTCCTCCCAAAACTTTTCCTTCAATATAGTCTATCACAGGAGATTCATAGTTTACATTTTACGGTGCTTGCGCAGAGCCAGCACATTGAGCAGCATGAATAGGAGGGAGAAGCCGATTAGCGCATAGACATCAAGGTCAATGGCGTTCCAGCCTTTGCCGCGGATCATGATATTCGTCAGCGCTTCCGAGCCGTAATAGATCGGCGTTGCCAGTCCGACACGCTGCAGCCACAGGGGAAGGGTATCCATCGGGAACAGCCCGCTCAGAAAAATCTGCGGAACAATAATCAGCGGAATGAACTGGATCATCTGCAGCTCATTGGCGGCATATGCCGAGAGCAGCGTGCCCAAAGTCAGAGCCGACATTGAGAGCAGGAGGGTTAGCAGCAGTACATAGCCGAAGCTCCCCGCCATCATAATGCCGAGCACCTGGATAGAGAACCAGGAGATCAGCAGCGCCTGGAACACGGTGAAGATACCGAACCCGCAGACATAGCCAAGCACAATCTCCCAGCGCTTCAGCGGGGTGGAGAGCAGACGCTCCAGTGTTCCGGTAGTCCGCTCCCGCAGGAAGGAAACACCGGCAATCAGGAAGACGAAGAAAAAGATAAATACACCTATCATAATCGGGCCAAAGCGGTCAATGGTCTTCATGTCCTCAGCGCCATACAGGTAGCTGATCTTCGGCTGCATCTGGCCTTGTCCCGCATCTGCCGGATGAAAGTTCTGGATGGCTGCAGACACAGCCATCATCACCGCTCGGTTTGCGGTCGGATTGCTGCCCTCAAGAAGAACCTCGGGTGAAGTTCCATTTAGAGTAATGAGGGCATCCAGCTCACTTTTCTGAAGGTCGACTTTGCCGAGGTCCGCTGATTGGTATGCAACAACCTTCGCGTTCTGTGCTTCGAGCGCACTGGTGAAAGGGATCGCTCCGCCGGAGACCCCGATCTTTGGCTCATAGGCATCTCCATTGAATACCAGACTCATCAGACTGAGCACGAGAAGCGGGGCGATGAACATAAGCGCCATGGTTCTTTTATCATGAATGAATTGCTGCAGGATCCGCAGGGTAATTGCGCGTACTCTCATCGCCGGGCACCTCCATAATATAGAAAAGCATCTTCCATCGAAGCAACGCCTGCAGAATGCAGCAGACCTTCCGGAGAGTCCACAGCCAGCAGCTGCCCATCCCGTATCATCGCGAGCCGGTCACACTTTTCCGCTTCGTCCATCACATGGGTAGTCAGCACAATAGTGGTACCTTTTCCGTTCAGCGCCCGCAGCTCTTTCCAGATAGACTGGCGCAATACCGGATCAATGCCCACCGTAGGCTCGTCAAGAATGAGCAGCGGCGGTTCATGCAACAGGGCGATCGCCAGCGACAAGCGCCGCTTCATTCCCCCGGAATATTGATCCACGCGCTTACGCAGATGCTCCTGCAGATTTACAATCTCCATTACATCGGCGATCCGCCGGACACGGTTTCCGCCCTTTAGTCCATAAAGGGACGCGAAGAACTCCAGATTTTCTTTGGCGCTTAGTTCGGTGTAGAGTGCATCCGACTGCGCCATATAGCCGATTTGCTGCAATAGGGAGAGCTTGGGCACACGGGTACCCAGCACCTTCACCTCCCCTGAGGTAACTTCATCAATGCCGGTCAGCAGCTTTACGAGAGTGGTTTTCCCTGAGCCGGAAGGGCCAAGGATACCGAAGGTTTCGGCCTGCTCCACCTGAAGTGAAATATCCTTCAGCACCTCTCTGCTGCCAAATACGCGGTGGACATGGGTTACAGCAATCACAGGATTCACTTGATTCATATCAATCTCCTCGATTCCGTGGATATGAGTGAGTACTCACTCATTATTCTAAATCAATCTGTTACAGATGTAAATTGCTTTTTCCGTAGTCAATCCCTATTGGGGAAGAATTTTTTAAATTTTAATCAAAATGGAGTTTTAATCTGTGGGATTTTAGGGTAATTATGGGTATCTGTTAATATTCTATTAATATACATTCCATAGAAGAGGGGTTGGGAGATGACCTACAGAAAGGTTGTGCTGGGTTTGCTGGTATGTGTGGCTGCGGCTGGACTTGGTGCATGCAGCAATCCCGGAAGTGAGACGGGCGAAGGGCATTTTCGCACTTTGGCGCAAGAGGGCGTGGATAAGTCACAGTATCTTCCCGGTGATTTGCCGATTCCAGCCGGCGCGGGTATTACATTTACTGAGGGCGAGACAGCCCACGGAAAAAAGTCCTCCATGCTGATCTATGAAACCCGGGAAAGTATGGATGAACTCGGCAGTACCTATCAAAAGTATGTGAATGACAAAGCGCTGAAACTCGGGACACAGATTGTGGACAGGAATAACATGCTGATTAGTGGCAAGGTTCCTAATGCATATTCCTATTCTATTATAGGCACTAGTTCGACTTCGCATCCCGGCAGTACCGAAATTATCGTAACATGGATTGAGAATTAATGTATTTAACCTAAAATTTACCTTAAGGCCGACCTTGATTGCTCAGGTGCGGTCTTATTTGTGCAGTTAATATTTCCATAACATTCCTCTCGAACAGAATTGACACTCGTAGATGAAAATAATATTAGCAGTTACCTATAGGAAAAGGGTGAGTCTAATTGAGAAATAGTAAATGGTTCAGCGCGGCTTTGGCTTCAGCACTTCTCGTAACAGGAGGAGCGGGAAGTATTTTGGCAACAAGCAGCAGTGCTAATGCTGCCGCCGTTAAGACCGCAGCAGTCAAAGAAGGCAGCACCACCTGGACTGTGAACGGAACGCCAGTAACCCTTAGCACTATTGACAGCAACGGCTATAAGCTGTATTCGCTAAGTCAAGTGGCCGGGGAGCTTGGCGCCAAGCTGATCTTAGGCAGCGGAGGTTTTGAACTGAACGACAGCAAGGGATTACATAATGTAGTCATTCAAGCAGGTGCAAAAAGCTATCAAGTAGATGGTGTGGCACAGCAATTCACCGTTGCACCTGTCCATTATAACGGTAAAACGTATGTAGAGCTGACTAAGCTGGTTACTTCACTTGGCGGAGAACTCCAGGCTGAAGGTCAGACAATTCTAAGCTTTGCCCGTCCGGAAGGCCAATTTGATACGCTGCACTGGAGTGCCGATGGAAGTATTATTGCGAACAAAGGCGATTCCGAAACAACGCAGCTGTTCAAATTCCGCGCATATCCTGGCGACTACGAGGTCTTCTCTTCTAATGACAGTGCACAGGATTTCGCAGTTTCCGCAGATCAGAACTGGGGGGCGTTCACCGATGAGAAAGGTCAGCTGAAGCTGATTAACCTCGCCAGCGGAACTATCACGACACTTGGAACGGATAACAGTGTGAAGACAGATCTGGTCTGGTCACAAGACGGCAAAACCATCTACTTCATCCAAGGTGACAAGCAAGAGAAGATCGCTCAAATCTCCGTGGAGACCGGTGCCGTCAAAGCGCTGCTTGAAGATAAAGTGGAGAACAAATCGGAACTGCGTCTGTCTGCTGATGCCAAGAGTGTTGTCTATATTGTTAACGTAACCGGGGTTGCCAAAAATGATGCTGACAGTACAGAAGATTCGCTTACTGTAGATTTCAGCAAAGCCGGAGAACAGCTGTACAAGCTGGATCTCGCTACCAAAGATGCGAAGCCTGTAGCTCTGACTACAGCGCTGGACAATAAGTTGTATCCGGAAATTCTGGCTAATGGCGCAGTCGTGTACCTGAGTGCAGATCCGGATGGCAATGCAGCCAACACCCTGAAATCCATCGCAGTGGACGGTACTACTGCGAACATCGCTCTTGATGTTGAACCATCATGGTCCACTGGAGTATCTACAGGTCTGATCGTCTCTGGTACAGCAGCGGATGGAAGTACTTCAATCTATTCCATTGATGCGAGCGGCAGCAAAACAGTGCTGTTCCATACGGCCGAAGATGTATCCGAAGTAGCCGTATCCAAAGATGGCAGCAAGCTTGCTGTTGTCAGCGACGGCAAAGTGCTTCTAATCCAGGGCGGCAAAGCACTTCAGCTCTCCAAATAAACGACTGAGTTAACACCACATCATATAACGGCGGAATCGCCGAGAGGAGAAATTATTCATGAAGATTTTCAAAAAATTCACAGTAACAGCTTTGACCGCGGTTATCGCGGTAACTGCATCTTTTGCCGGAATCGCGGCTGCAGCAGATTCACTTAAGGGGAAAATTACAGTCAACGGATCCACCGCATTGCTTCCGCTAACGCTGCAGGCAGCCAAGGAATTCCAGAAACTTCATCCGAAAGTCAAAATCGCTGCTTCCGGTAAAGGTTCTGTCACTGGACCGCAAGCCGTGAAGAAGGGGATTGCCGATATCGGCGCATGCGACTGGGATGCAAGCATGGACGTTCCGGGCTTCAAAGCTTTTGATGGACAAGTAGCTAACAAGGTAGCCGTTATTCCTTTTGCCACCATTGTTAACAAAAATGTGGGCGTAGACAACCTTACTACCGAACAGCTGCAGGGCATTTTCTCCGGAAAAATCACCAACTGGAAAGATGTCGGCGGATCGGATGCCAACATTGTAGTAGTTACCCGCGCTTTCGGTTCCGGTACACGTGTTAACTATCAGGCTAAGGCATTGGCTGGCGGGGATATCACGAAAAAAGAAAAGAACTATAAGGAAACCGGATCAAGCGGTGACATGAAAACAGCTATTGCCACAACTCCTAACTCTATCGGTTACATCGACCTTGTCTATGTAAGCGGCGGCGACATTAAGGCTGTGAAATTCAACGGTGTAGAAGCAACTTCAGATAATGTCATCAATGGCTCGTACAAGATTTGGGCTTACGGATACTATATGACCAAAGGCCAGCCTACCGGCGTAACCAAAGAATTCATTGATTATGTACAAAGCAAGAAGTTCCAGCAGGGTTCCCTGAAGAAGCTGAAATTCATTCCGATTTCCGCAATGAAGGGTTAAGGGTAAGTCTTTTAGAATCATGAACATATATTGAATGGTAACAGCGGCCAGCTCCGGAGTACATGCGGGGGTGGCCGCTTACAGGAGGGAAAGTATGGGGGCACCGGTCCAGAACCTGGCATCGCGGGCACAGAAGAGCAGTCTTGCAGAAAGTAGTATAAGCACCAAACGCCACAACAGGCATTTATTCAGCAACTCCATGTTCCGTTATTATTTTCTGTTCAGTATCCTTGCACTTTGTCTGGTGCTTGGACTTGTCATTGTATTCATCGGTAAAACGGCGCTGCTTCTGTTCGCTCATCTCTCGCCGCTTGAGTTCTTCTTCTCATTCAACTGGAGCCCGGAAGAGGAAGCTTTTGGCGCCGCTGCCTTTATTGTAAATACATTATCATTAACGGCCTTGACGCTGCTCATCGCGGTTCCTGTCTCTGTAGGAATGGCTGTGCTGTGTGCGGAGATTGCCCCGAAATGGCTCAAAGGCTTTATCCGGCCGGTGCTGGATTTGCTTGTGGGGATTCCTTCTATAGTCTATGGCTATCTGGGGTTGACCGTTCTATTGCCTTTTCTGCGCAGAGTCAGCGGGGAAGGGCTGGGAGACGGTCTGCTTGCGGCCGCGCTTGTCCTGGCTTTGATGGTGCTGCCGACCATTTGCCGGATCAGTGATGATGCCATCATTGCCGTTCCGCGCAAATACCGGGATGCCGCCTATGCCCTCGGTTCCACGCGTCTACAGGTGATTATGCGAGTAGTTCTACCCGCAGCCAGCAGAGGCATTATCTCGGCCATTATTCTGGGCATGACCCGTGCGGTCGGAGAGACAATGGCAGTTGTGATGGTCATCGGCAACACGCCGCAGCTGGCCAAAACCCTGTTCACACCCTCTTCCGTGCTGACCAGCAACATTGTGATGCAGATCTCTAATGTAGAATTTGACTCCACCTGGAACTATGCGCTGCACATGATGGCCTTTCTGCTGCTATTGATTTCGTTTGTGCTGATCCTTATCATCCGCGTATTAGGCCGTAAAAGGGGGGATGCAGCATGAATTTCACCCGTACACGACATTCTGCCCGTTCACAACGTAACAACAAAATTGCAACCATTGCTTTTTATACCCTTGGCGCTCTAGTTATGCTGCTGATTTTCTGGCTTCTCTTCACCATTCTAAGCAAAGGCTTGCCTTCGCTCAGACCAGACTTCCTGATCAAGCAGCCGGAGGAAATGGACGCCGGCGGCGGTATTGGTCCGGTGCTGTTCAACTCCTTCTATATTTTGTTCATTTCGCTGCTGATTTCGATTCCGATTGGTGTCGGGGCCGGAATTTATATGGCGGAATATGCGCCGGATAACAAGTTCACCGGAGCGCTGCGCATCTGCGTGGAGTCGCTATCCTCGGTTCCTTCCATTGTATTCGGGCTGCTGGGTCTCGCGATCTTTGCCGAATACTTTAATGTCGGACTGACCATTCTCGGCGGCGGTGTCAGCCTGGCACTGCTCAATCTGCCGATGCTGGCCCGTGTTACAGAAGAAGCGGTACGCGCCGTTCCCGGAGAGATCCGCGAAGCAGGTTATGCCCTGGGAATGACCAAGTTCCATGTCATCCGCAAGGTGGTGCTGCCGGTAGCCATGCCGGCCATCGTGACCGGTGTCTGTCTGGTGGCGGGACGTGCCTTCGGGGAGTCGGCTGTTATTATTCTGACTGCGGGCCTCAGCACTTCCGGTGAGATGTGGGATTTCAATCTGTTCTCGCCAGGCGAGACACTGGCTGTTCATCTGTGGTATGTACAGTCAGAGGCCATCGTTGAGGATGCGCGGCAGATTGCTGACAAGTCCGCAGCCGTGCTTGTGTTCGTGGTGCTGCTGATTAATTTCATCTTCCGGTTCCCGCTGTGGCTTGGACGCCGCCGGGGACGCTAAGCAGCAGATCTTTCATTTATGCGTTCTATTGAATACAGAAACGGATGCCTACCTGGGTACAGGGGCATCCGTTTCTGCTTATGCTCAAATGTTAATTGCTTAAAATTGTAAACAATACTAAAATGAAAGCAATCCCAATTCCATACAAATACCCCTTTCATCAGTTGTACCTTATAAGGAGGTGCGTAAGATGCCCGAACGTATGTCCGAGCAGGATCTGAACAAGCTGATCAATATGTTGGAGCTTACACCTAATACCGGTGAACACGAGTTTCTTGTTGAAGAACCATTCATTAGCGATAGGTCTCCTGACGATGAACTATCCGGGCGTCTGTTAGTAAGAGCAGACAAAATATTCGTCTCGGACCCGCTCCCCGGCGGAGCGCCAGCTGTGATCTCGGCTGTTCTCCCTGTAGTGATTCATGTCAATGGACAAGCCATTGAAGAGCCAACCTCCGTTACGTCACAGGATATTATCGATTGGGAGCTGTCTGAGCCTCCCTTATATGCAATTACCATTTCAGAAGACCGGCTGATGGCTTTTTTTACTCTATATTCCCCAAAGAAATTTCGCTGGCGGCTAAACAATCAATTTTCTTCGAGTGTGCTTAAAGTCGATGCTTCCATTGATGTGGAGACGGTAACCGGCCAACTGGGGCTGAATCAGATTATTGCCGATTTTGAGCAGCGGGGAATCATACAGAATCTGAACATTTCCGGCATACATGGAGAACTGCAGAATCCCACCTATCAGCCTATTCCTGCATCTAAAGGAAGAGCGGCCGTACCTGGGGAGAATGCACGTTTGGATTTGTTTTTTTCCGAAACCATTGAGAATGAATTTAATGAAATTGAAGGCCAGGTAGACTACCGCAGCCACCTTCGTATTCCATCAGCGATCAGAGGGCAGGTTATCGCCCGTAAGACTCCGATTGTCGAAGGGATTCCCGGCTATGATGTCTATGGAGAAATTCTCTACCCGCCTCCCCCGAATGACATTACTGTACTCGCAAGAAATAACACCGTGCTGCTGATTAATAACGAGGTGCGGGCGCTGTATGAAGGAAGGCCAAGAGTCACGGGTGATAAAATCAAAAGTTTCGATATCTGCACCACTTATCTCGTTCCCGGCAATGTGAATATCAAATCAGGTAATATCGTATTCTCAGGAGATGTCGTGATTCGTGGAGATGTCGAAGACAACATGATTATTGAGTCTCTGGGTAATGTGTATGTGGCTGGAAGTATTTATAATTCTACAATTACGGCTACCGGCAGTATTCTGGTAAAAGGGAATGTGGTCAACAGTAACCTGTATTCGGGATACTTTGGCGTAATGTACAACCGGATCTATAACTGTTCCAAACTGCTGATTGATGAGAGCAGAAATTTGCAAAAGGCGGTCTGGATGCTGAATCAGGCGGTGCAGAGCCGCAATCAGAGCGTAAATTACGGACAAGCGGTTCTGCTGCTGCTAGAGAGCAAGTTTCAAAAGATTCCGCAGATTATTAAGGAACTGCTTTCGGTGCTGACAACCGTTCAGGCCAATTATCACCAGGATTTGGGCCAGACACTGCACTTCCTGAATATGTTTCTGAACCCGGTTCAACTGGTCGATTTCCTGACAGAAGCTTCGCTGAGTGGAGTGATCGGGATGCTGGAACAATTGCATACCGGTGTGGCCCGAATGCAGGAGTCCAAAGTAGAGGTTAATATCGGCAAATGTCAGAACAGCACATTGAAATCGAATGGAGACATATTGATTCATAGAGACGGAATTGTGCAGAGTGAGCTGTTTTCCTCAGGAAATATTACGTTTCTGAAGACATTTTCCGTCTGCCGCGGCTCCAAGCTGGAGTCAGGAGGCACTATTTCTGCTTATTACGTCGGAGGCGAGAGCGGTGCGCAATCCCTGCTTAAGGCCAAGCACAGCATTACCGTACGCAAAATGTATCTTGGTAAAATTACCATAGACCGGTATACGACCGAAATCACCGAGCCTGTGGAGAATATGAATTTTGACGCCGAAACGGTGCGTATGCTGAGATTACAGATGGAATCCAAGTGAATGCTGGCAGAGGGGAGTAACGCACTCACACCTCTCTCTGCCAGTTTCATTCTCCGACACAGAAATAGCCCTCCGGAAGGAAGGCTGTTTCTTGTTGCGCCGGAAGTTCAATACAATCTGCTATAATCCCCGCGTACGTGCTTCTACAGCAATGCTCCACGCACGAATCCATCCGCTTTTGCAAGCCGCCGCCGTGCCTCGCCAGCATCAACATCACTTAGAATCATTATAATGGCTGTTTTCACATGACCTTCAGCAAGCGTAAAAGCGACCTCAATCTGCTCCTCGGAAGCATGGGTCGCCAGCTCAATAATACGCTTTGCCCTATAGACCAGCTTCTCATTGGAAGGGTTCAGGTCGACCATCAGATTCCGGTAGACTTTTCCGATTCTAATCATGGCGGTTGTCGTCAGCATGTTCAGGATCATTTTTTGTGCTGTACCTGATTTCATCCGCGTGGAGCCCATAACAACCTCCGGTCCTACTACAGCTTCAATCGTCAGCTTGCCAACCCCGGCCATCGGTGTGCCCGCGTTATTGCATAACCCAATGACGACGGCCCCCAGCTCCCCGGCCCGTTTCATTGCTCCCAGCACATAGGGGGTGCGTCCGCTGGCAGCGATCCCGATCACTACATCCTTATCGTTGACAGCACAATCGTCGATGTCCTGTGCCCCCAATTCTACGCTGTCTTCCGCACCTTCCACCGGATCTTTAACCGCCCGGAAACCTCCGGCAATTAGTCCCTGCACCATGGATGGAGGGGTGCCGTAGGTGGGCGGGCACTCCGAAGCATCCAGAATACCGATTCTCCCGCTGGTTCCGGCTCCGACATAGAACAGTCTGCCGCCGTTTTGAAAGGCGTATACAATATAATCCGCCGCCCTGGCAATCTGAGGGATCAGGCCCTGGATGCATTCAGCGACGAGGCGGTCTTCATTGTTAATCAACTGCATAATTTCAGCGGAGCTTAGGCTATCGATGTCCGTGGTCTTTTCGTTGGGCTGCTCTGTCATCAAATTTGCCAAAATATCGTTCATGAGGTTTCTTCCTCCTGTCTGTCTATTGTTGTCTGTGATAGTGTTTCGATTTCCCGTTCGCTTCGTCTAGAAGCAGCTTCCCCAGCCTTGCAGCCCCCGTGGACGGCGGAGCTTCATGGCTCCCATCCACAATCTCCAGTGCACTGCTGAATTTCAGCAGATTCTGGCAGAAGAGTCCGTAAAAAATGGGGGAATACCTGAAGACCGAACCGCTGAGGACTACAGGAAGATGCGTCAGCACCGGGTTTTGGCGTAACAGCGCAGCCGCCGTATCGCTAAGAGCTTCTGCTTCTTCGGAGAGAATGGCAGTTGCGGCGGGGTCCCCGGCCGCAGCCGCTCCGATACAGAGCTTCGAGAAGGCGGCAATCTCAGCTTTGGTATGGGAAGGATGATAAATATATTCCTTCAAATCAGTGATCCGCTGTAAACAGTATTCTTCCATAATCATACCGGTCATTGCGGTAGCAGGCTGAACCGCGTCATGGCTGCGCATTACGGTCTGGACTGCACGGAGTCCAATCCGGTAGCCGCTGCCTTCATCTCCAAGAAGATGCCCCCATCCCCCTGTACGATGGCAGGAGCCATCGGGGCTGTAGCCATAGCAGATCGAGCCTGTCCCCGAAATAATCAGTGTTCCGAAGCAGCTGCCCAGCGCAGCCATCAATGATATTTGTCCTTCGGATTGGATGAATACCGGGATGGATAATCTACGCTTCAATAAATGCTGATGAACAGCCTTCTCTAAGCTGGCTTGCTCCTCGTTTGTTGAAAAACCTGACACTGCGAGACAGATCGAAGCCACATCAGCTATGTCTGTCTGTAAACGTTCGAGCAATCCGTCAATAGCTGACATGACTCTTGTAAGCGCTACACTTAAGGTCGCGCTATGAGGATTGGAGGGTCCGCCGATATAGCGTGCAAGTAACTCTCCCGCCTCATTCAAAGCGGATGCATCGGTCTTTGTGCCGCCACCATCAAGGCCTAAGTACACTTTCATCGATCACTCACCACTTTGATTTTTTCCTAATTATATGAGAATCTACCCATAAAGTAAAACAAAATTTCATAAATAAAAAAGTTGTTGAAATTTTATTTCACAGCTCATATAATAAATTCATTCCAAGTGATTGGGAGAATAGCAAACGGAATAAGTTATATTATCTGACATTGATTTGTGGAGTATTTATGTAAGGTCGGCTATTACATGAGGGGGTGCTTGGATTTAATGAACGGCGGATTAATTCGGCTGAGGGAAATGCATGATGCATTAAGTCCTTCTGAACACAAGATTGCTGCTTATATCCTGCAGAACCCGGATGAGATGATTCAACTCTCAATTGCGGATTTAGCAGCGAAGAGTGGATCAAGCCAGGCGGCAATTGTAAGGTTGTGCAAGACTATTGGTTTCAAGGGCTATCAGGATCTAAAGATCAAGGTGGCGGGAGATCTGCAGGGTAGAGATCCGGCAATCATCGGCTATCAGGAAATCCGCCCGAATGATACCATTGCGGCGATCATGCAGAACGTATCCAATAATAATATTCAATCGATCCGGGACACGCTGACGATTCTGGATGAAGACATGGTAGAGCGGGCCGTGGAGGCCATTGACCGCGCCAAGCGAATCTATTTTTTCGGCGTGGGTGCTTCCAATCTGATTGCGATGGATGCCCAGCAGAAGTTTCTGCGGATTAACAAGACCAGCTTTTCCTTTGCTGACCCTCATGTTCAGCTTACGAGCGCGATAACAGCTTCGGAAGAAGATGTGGCTGTGTGTATTTCATACTCAGGAGAGACCAAAGAGGTCATCCGGGCCGCTTCTATTGTCAAAGAAAATGGAGGAACTGTCATCAGCATTGCCAAGTATGGAAGCTCTACCTTGAGCAAGAGCGCAGATATTCCACTATGCACCTCCGCTACCGAGAATGAAATCCGCAGCGGAGCGATGGCTTCCCGGATCACCCAGCTTAATCTGATTGATATTCTATATCTTGCTGTTGCGAGCCGGAATTATGAGCAGTCCGTAACTTATTTGGAGAGAAGCAGACAACATATCAAACGGCTATAGCCTGGAAAACAAAGGGGAGACAATAATGAAGAAAAGTTTATGCTTGGGTTTGGTTCTGGTCATGATGCTGATTAGCGCTTGCAGTAACTCCGGAAGCAAGGAGGCAGCAAACAGCCCGGATGCCAAGGACACCATTACGGTCTGGACCTATCCGGTTCATGGAACCTACGAGGATGAGCTCAAAGGACTGGTTGCTGATTTCCAGAAGGAACATCCAAACATTACCGTTAAGACGGAAGTGCTGTCTTGGGCAGAGGGTCCGAAGAAATTCGATGTTGCCCTGAACGCCGGCAGCCCTCCTGACCTGTATTTTCACAGTGTAGATGGTACTTATGTCAACACCGGACTGGCACTGGATCTCGACCCGTACATGACCGATGAGATCAAAAATGACTACCTGCCGGGAACACTTGCACTCGCGCAAATAGGCGGTAAACAGTATGGCCTTCCGCTGTACCAGTTCCAATGGGGCTGGGGCGGGAATAAGCGTATTCTCGAAGAAGCCGGAATTGACTGGGCTGCCATCCAGCAGAACGGCTGGACCTGGTCTGAGTTTGAAGCGGCGGCTGCTAAGCTGACCAAGAAACTCCCGGACGGCTCCACCCAATACCCGCTGGTCACAGACGGAACCTCGCTCGATTTCATTGAGATGCTGTCCCGCAACAATAATATGCCGGATGTTCTGGACGAATCAGGTGCTTTCCAGTGGAACGATGACCGTATCCTGGGTACGCTGAGCTTCATCAAAGGCCTGCTGGATAAAGGCTATCTGCCCAAAGAGACATCAGCGATTGCTCCAGCCAAACGTTCCGATATGTTCTATGCCGGACAAGCTGCCATTATCTCCAAGGCTATTCCTTACTACGATGTCATGATTCAGAACCGCAACAAGGAAATTGACGCCGGTACAGTAAAAGGCGAGAAGATCGACTTTGTCCTGCTCCCGGTTCCCCATAAGGATGATGCTCCGGAAAAAACGACTATGGGAGCAGAAGGCTACATTGCTTTTAAACAAAAGAACGACAAAGGCGAGCAGCATGCCAAAAATACCTTCCTTGTCCTGGATTACCTGAGCGGAGCGAAAGCCGGAAACTCCTCCAATGAATTGGTGCTGCCATTCGTACGCAAATCCCAGGCAGAACAGTATGCAGGCAAAGCACTTGGCACAGAAGAGACCATTAAGGCTTCGGAGATCATGGCCAAGAATATGGCGATGCCTGTTACCTTGAAGCTCGATACAGCCATTGCCGCCAAAATGAAGCAATTTAAAGAGCAGGTAGTCACTCCTAACATGCAGGCGCTGTATTCCGGAGAGAAAACGCCGGAAGCTGTTGCTGAAGATTTCAAGAGTAAGGGTAACCAAATGCTGGGCAACTAGTTCTTTTATCGGGGGCGTCCTTCAGATTACGGATAGGGCGTCCTCTCTGAATAGAGGAGGGGTAAGGGATGACGACAATCGCGCCAAAGCGGGTGCGCAGTTCCGCCGGCAGATTATGGCGTGAATACGGCTGGGCCTACCTGTTTATCCTGGCACCGGTCCTGCTGTTTCTGGTGTTTACACTGTATCCGGTCGTATCGGCTTTGATCATGAGTTTTCAGCAGTACAACATTATGAACTCGACCTGGATCGGCTTCGATAATTATGAACGGCTGTTTCAGGATGCAACCTTCTGGAAGTCGATGCGCAATACCGTCATTTTTACGGTGTGCACGGTTCCCGTCAATATCATCATCACCTTTGTGCTGTCTTATCTGATCTATCAGATGAAAACCAAATGGCAAACTTTCTTTAAGGCCACCTTGTACCTGCCTGCAGTCGCCTCGGGCGTAACGATTTCCATCGTGTGGCTGGCGATTTTTGATCCGACGAATGTCGGGCTGTTGAACCGGTTTCTGGAATGGTTTGGCCTTGACCCTGTGATCTGGCTGGGGCAGTCCAAAACCGCGCTGTTCTCGCTGATCCTCATGAACTGGCTGGGCTCGCACGGAGCGGGAATCATTCTGTATCTGGCTTCTATGGGCGGAGTTCCCAAATCGCTGTATGAGGCGGCGGACATTGACCATGCCAGCGGCTGGACCAAATTCACCCGGATTACCTGGCCTTTACTCAAACCGACCACACTGTATCTGCTCGTAACGGGAGTCATTACTTCCTTCCAGGTGTTTATCTCCGTATATATGATGACCCAGGGCGGACCTAACTTTGCGACAACAACAATTGCTTATCTGATCTACCAGACGGCGTTCCAGTTCTATGAATTTGGCCTGGCTTCCGCGCAGTCGTTTGTGCTGGCTTTTCTGATTATCCTGGTCTCTGTCATTCAATTTAAATACTTCTCGAGTGACGTCGAGTATTAGGGCGGAAGGAGTGAACCTGTTATGAAAACCAGATCAAAGACCATCTTTCTGCTGATTGCGGCTGCGTGTCTTATCGTGTGGAGCATCGTGACCATTATTCCGCTGTACTGGATGCTTGTCGGCTCTGTGCAGGACTCGGCGGCCACCGCCAGTTTCCGTCCCAGCATGCTGCCGGAGACATTTTCATTTGCGCCGTATGAGCGCTTTTTCGCCAAAACAGCGGCCTGGCGCTGGCTGCTCAACTCTTTGTTCATTTCCTCGGTGCTGACGGTTACCAATGTATTTTTTGCTTCCCTTGCGGGCTATGCTTTTGCGAAATTGAAATTTCCCGGAAGCATCGCGATTTTCTGGGTGCTGCTCAGCACGATGATGATCCCGGCTCAGGTCACGCTGATTCCGCTCTATATTCTGATCGTCAATGTGTTCAATCTCGGAGACAGCTATACCGCAATTATCCTGCCTACGGCCATTACGGTCGGCAACATTTTTCTTATGAAGCAGTACATGTCTTCGCTGCCGACCTCACTGATTCATGCGGCGCGGATCGATGCCTGCAGTGAATTCGGGATCTTTTGGAAGGTGATCCTTCCGCTGGCGAAGCCGGGGCTTGCCGTACTGGCAATTTTCACATTCGTCGCTTCCTGGAACGAATTCTTCTGGCCGTTTCTGATTACGAACTCTACGGAGATGCGGACCATACAGGTGGGCCTGGCATCCTTCGTGTTCGCGGAATCGACGGATTTTGGGGCTATTATGGCGGGGGCGAGCGTCGGAGCTTTGCCGATGCTGATTTTATTCTTCTCTCTGCAGCGCTACTTCCTGCAAGGCATTACTATCGGAGCCGTCAAAGGCTGAGTTATAGCAGAAATTCAATTTTTGGAGGGGAAGAGCAATGGCACGAGTTGAATTCCGCAATGTGCGCAAACAATTTGACGATCAGAACAAGCAGACCTTTACGGCGGTGGCGGGTTCCGATTTTGTGATTAACGATAAAGAATTTGTTGTGTTCGTAGGCCCATCAGGCTGCGGCAAAACCACCTCGTTACGGATGATCGCAGGACTGGAGCAGCAGACGAGCGGGGATATTGTGATCGGCGAACGCATCGTCAATAATCTTCATCCCAAGGACCGTGATATCGCAATGGTTTTTCAGGATTACGCGCTGTATCCGCATATGACGATCCGTGAGAATTTGTCCTTTGGCCTGAAAAATCTGAAGAAGCCGAAGGCTTATATTGAGCAAAAGGTCCAGGAGGCCGCAGCGATTCTCGGACTTGACGACATGCTGGAACGCAAGCCGCGCGAGCTGTCTGGAGGCCAGCGTCAGCGTGTGGCGCTGGGCCGGGCCATTGTGCGGGATCCGCAGGTATTCCTCTTCGACGAGCCGCTGTCCAATCTGGATGCCAAGCTCCGCATTCAGATGCGGGTTGAGCTGGGTGAGCTGCACAAACGCCTCGGCGCCACCATTGTGTATGTAACCCACGATCAGGTGGAGGCGATGACGCTCGGTGAACGGATTGTGGTCATGAATAAAGGGGTCATTCAGCAAGTAGCTTCTCCAACCGAGCTGTACGCCAACCCCAGGAATATGTTCGTGGCCGGTTTTATTGGTTCTCCGGCAATGAATTTCATTGATGCACGGGTTGAAGGGGGACGTATCCAGATTGACGGAGCGGAATTCGTCCTGTCACAAGATGCTGCGGAAGGGCTGAAGAGCTACAACGGGCGTGAAATTATTCTTGGCATCCGCCCGGAGCATATTTATGGCGAAGACTTCGCACCAGGTGTATCCACAGAACATCAGTTGCAGGCACATATCAAAGTTGTCGAGCATCTTGGCTCGGAGAATCTGGTCTATTTTAAAATAGGCCGTAGAACTGTTACCGCGAAGGTCCATCCGGAGACAAAAGCATACAGCAATCTCGGCAAGCAGTTCATCTTCGATCTGAACAAAGCGCGTTATTTCGATCCGGTAACGGAAGAGAGAATCGTTTGGTAAAGCAGCGGATTAAATTACAGAAGGAGGAGACAAGTTATGCAGAAACTGAATCAGGTGTTGGTCAGCACAGGAGTGGAATCATTTCGGGAGATTGTGCCCATCGCGCTGCTTAGTCTGGCCAGCTCAGCCATGCTGGTGCCGGTCGTGATTTTCACGCCTATGGCGCTGGCGTTTATTCTAATTCCGCTTCTATATATGCCTTTGTTCTATGGCGTATTCTATGCGTACCACCGGAGAACGGAGGGGAAGAGGCTGTTGGTCAAAGAGATGCTGTCGGGTGCCCGCAAGGGCTTTGTCCCGGCTGTCGTGTTCGGCCTGTTCTGCTCCTTGCTGGTGCTGATTTTAGGGTCCACCTGGTGGTTCTACGGCGGCCGCGACGGAGTGTTGAACTGGACGATAGCCATTTTTCAGACTTATTTTGTAGCAATGGCCTTTGTCTCCCAATTCTATACACTACAGCTGGTGCTCCAGAATAAGCTGGGTATCTTCAAGGCCATGGGGGAGAGCGTCAAACTCTTTCTCCGCTATCCTGCCTATACCATTGGTGCCTTCTTTCAAGCGCTTGTCGTTGGTGTAATGCTCGTGGTTACGGTTGTCGGTTTTGCCTCGCTGTTTAATGGTATGCTTGCCGTTTATCTGCATAAAGCGGCCTATAATGTGCTTCACCCTGACGAGGATGCCGAAGCTGATGGTGTTCCCGAGACAAGTGCGGCCTATGCGGAAGGTAGGCTGATATGACCGGAAGGGAAAGCAACGGAGCGGACCGGCGTTCTCGAGACGGCCGGGTTTTACGCGGAAGACTGGCTGCTGTAAGGGGGGCTGTCCACAGCGGAGCGGACCAGCTTGCTGCAGGTCTTTCTCATCCCTTGCTGGACGGACAGCGGATTGGGCTGGTGACGAATCCAACGGGCATATCAGCGGATTTTCGTTCTACGGTGGAGGTTTGCAGAGGACTTGCTTCCTCCAGGCTTACCGCCCTTTTTGCCTGTGAACATGGTATTTACGGTCAGCATCAGGCTGGAGTAAGGTTCGGGGATGAATTCGATGCTGTGCTGGGCATTCCCGTCTATAGCTTGTATGGGGAGCATAAGAAGCCGGTTTCTTATATGCTGGAGGGCTTGGACACCATTGTTTTTGATGTCCAGGATTTGGGGGTACGGTTCTATACGTATCTGTCGACACTTCTGTATGTTATGGAGGCCTGTGCAGAGCATGGCATAAGCCTGCTTGTGCTGGACCGGCCGTCCCCGCTTGGCGGCATTGGCTGCGAGGGAGGGCTTTTACAGGAAGGCTATGAATCTATGGTTGGCGCATGGACCATGCCTATCCGTACCGGAATGACGATTGGCGAATTCGCGCGGATGGCCAATGACAGGAAGGGCCTTCACTGTGATCTGGATGTGATTCCGCTGGCGGGCTGGAGCCGGGAAATGGAATTTACAGATACAGGGCTGCCATGGATGCTACCTTCGCCCAACATGCCGACGATGGAGACGGTGCGGGTGTATGGCGGCACTTGTTTTTTTGAGGGGACCAATCTGTCAGAAGGACGCGGGACGACGATTCCGTTCCAGTGGATTGGAGCACCTTGGCTGGATGGCGCCTGTCTTGCTGACGCGATGCGGAAGCATGAACTTCCCGGTGTGCATTTCCATCCACTGCATGCTACACCGGCGTTCTCGAAGCATCAGGGTGAATTGTGCAGCGGGGTGCGCTTGTTCGTGACGGACCCGAAAAGGTATGAGTCAGTTCACACAGGGTTAGCTCTGCTGCATGAGGTGAACACGCTGTATCCTGAGTATTTTGAATGGCTGACTCCGCCAGAGGGCAGGACGAGATATTTCATTGATTTGCTGACTGGCGGAGAGGAGGTACGCCGCTCTATCGGCACAGTGGAGGGATTGCAGGCAATCGCTGAGGAATGGCGCCGTGACAGTGCTAAGTGGCTGGCTATGCGTCAGCCTTATCTTTTGTATTCTTAAATCATAACCAGATAACTGAATTCGGGGAGGCGCAGTGATGGCAATCGTTTGGCGTGAAGTGGCAAGACAGGAAACCGTTCTTGATGCGGCGGTCGCCGCAATGAGTCTTAACGATAAAATCGGCCAGATGCTGATGTGCGGATTCGATGGAACTGTCGCATCGGATGAAGTGCTTAAGCTTGTGGCTGACAACGGGATTGGCGGTGTGATTTATTTTGCCCGCAATGTGGAGACGCCGGAGCAGGTTGCCTTGCTGACTGCGGATCTGCAGAAGGCGGCAGCCGAAGGGGGTAAGGCTCCACTCTGGATTTCGATTGACCAGGAAGGCGGGATGGTTGCCCGGATTACCCGCGGCATCGCCCTTATGCCTGGCGGGATGGCGATCACCGCTGCCGGATCACTGGAAGATGCCTACCAGGCGGCGCTTATCAGTGGCCGCGAGCTGGCCGCGATGGGCATTAATTTGAACTATGCCCCTGTGCTGGATGTCAACAACAACCCGCAGAATCCGGTGATTGGAGTCCGTTCCTTTGGAGAGTCGCCGGAACTGGCGGCTGATTATGGCGCGGCGATGATTCGCGGCTATCAAGAAGCGGGCGTTGCCGCTACAGCGAAGCATTTTCCGGGTCACGGCGATACTGACGTTGACTCACATCTTGACCTTCCAATGATCCCACACGGCCGGGAACGGATGGATCAGGTGGAGTTGGTTCCATTCCGCAGAGCCATCGCCGAAGGTGTGGACGCCATGATGTCGGCGCATATTTACTTTCCGGCACTTGAGCGCGAGAAGCTGCCAGTTACCCTATCGAAGACGGTGCTGACCGGGCTGCTGCGTGAAGAGCTGGGTTATCAGGGGATCATTATGACCGATTGTATGGAGATGAATGCTATTGCCGAGCACTACGGAACGGTGGAGGCATCGGTGCGGGCTGTTGAAGCAGGCGCGGATGTTGTCCTGGTCAGCCATCGTGCCGACCGTCAGCTCGCAGCGATGGAGGCGATCCGCAGTGCGGTAACGGTTGGTCGCATCAGTGAAGCGAGGATTGATGAATCCGTCCGGCGTCTGCTGGCGCTGAAGGTAAAGCGGGGAGTGATTGCCGCAGGCGCGGAGATTGTAGGGAAGGATGGTGCTGTGGGTGCAGCCGATAATGATCCTGGTGCAGGGGGGATTGTCGGACTAGAGGCTGATGCCGTTGGGGAAGCTACGGTTGCTGCGGGAAACTTGGATTCCAGCGGTGGGCTTGCTGATCTTGGAACTGGGGCTCATCTTGAAGTGGCACGGCGTATCAGTGAAGCCAGCATAACGCTGGTTTGCAATAACAGTTCTATCCTTCCCCTGAAGAAGACTGGGAGGACATTGGTGATTACGGCTGCACCTGTGGTGGCAACGCTGGTCGATGAATCGTTCTCAGCCGCACCCGGATTGGGAGCAATGCTCGCAAGACACGGGCTGGACAGCATTGACCGTGTGGTTCCTGCTGCTGAAATCGGGAATTATGCGGCACAGCTGCTGGAGAAAGCACGTGCAGAGGAGGTCGGGCAGATTGTCGTCGGCACCTACAATGCCCAGTTTCATGCCGGGCAGATTGAACTAGTTGAATTGCTGCTTGGTCTAGGGAAGCCGCTGGTGGTTGTGGCCCTGCGCAATCCATACGATCTGCTGGGTATGCCGGGTGTTCAGGCTTACGTGGCTGCTTACGAGAGCCGCCCACTTGCGTTGGAGAGCGCAGCCCAAGCGCTCCTCGGACTCATTGCGTTCCAGGGTAAATTGCCCGTGTCACTTGGTAAGGAATATCCTGCTGGCTGGGGTATAGAGTTATGACTGGCCCGCTTTGGAAGAATAAGCCCAGCTCTGTGGTTGTCGGACTTATGTCTGGCACTTCCCTTGACGGCATAGATGCCGCGATCGTTTCTATAGAAGGAAGCGGACTACAGGCGGAGGTTAAGCTGTTACATTACTATAGCACCCCTTATGATGAGGAACTGAGGGAGCGGCTTAAGGAGCTGTGTACAGTGCAGCATTCGTCGGTTGATCTGGTGTGCGGCATGAATGTGTATCTGGCGGAACGTTTTGCTGAGGCAGCCATTGAGGCTGTTAGCAGTGCTGGAATGGTGATGGAGGAGATCGATCTGATCAGTTCGCATGGGCAGACCGTATGGCATATTCCGCAGCCGGATATTCATGATCCCTATCTTGTCAGATCTACGCTGCAGCTCGGCGATTTGTCCGTGCTGGCTAAGCGCACTGGGTGCGCGGTTGTCGGAGATTTCCGTCCTGCAGATATGGCAGTGGGGGGCCAGGGTGCACCGCTGGCTCCTTATGGGGACTTGATTCTGTACCGCGATCCCGGCAGGGGGAGACTGCTGCAGAATGTTGGGGGTATCGGCAACTGTACGGCACTGCCACCGGCGGCGGAGCCGGAAGATGTCTTCGCCTTCGATACCGGACCCGGCAATATGGTCATCGATCAGGTGGTTTACCTGCTGAGCGGCGGCGAGCGGTCTTATGATGATGGCGGAACCTGGGCAATGCAGGGAATAGTAGACTGGATACTTGTAGAGGAAATGATGCAGCATCCGTATTTTGGGCTGCAGCCTCCGAAGTCTACAGGCCGTGAGGTATTCGGCAAAGCCTACGCCGAGAATTTTGCCGCCAAGGCGAGAGAACGAAGTTTAGCCGATGCGGATATCGTAGCAACGGCTACAGCCTTTACCGCGCGGACGATAGCGGAAGGCTACAACCGGTACGTGTTCCCGTTATGCCGGATAGACGAGGTCATTGTCAGCGGAGGCGGCGCGCATAATGCTGCACTGCTGGATATGCTGCAAGCAATGCTGCCTGATCAGAAGGTACTCACCTCAGGCAACCTAGGCTACAATGATGATGCGAAGGAAGCTATTATTTTCGCTTTGTTGGGCAATGATTTTATGCACGGAGTGGCGAATAATCTCCCGTCCGCTACAGGGGCCGAGCGGCAGACTATTATGGGCAAGCTAGCCTTTCCTTAGGTGCTCGCGGCTTACACAACAGATGCTCAAGGCTGCTAACGGCTCTGAGCATCTGTTTCTAATTCATTCACGCTTAAGAAACTGCAACGATTGAATTTATGATGGATTTTAACCCCGGAATCCCCTGGTTCAACTATATTGGTACAAGACTTTTCCAATCACCAATGTTACGGACACAGAAGATACTATTTACTGGGAAAACCCTGTTGGCAGACACTTGCGGACAGAGAAGCCGTTATTGGAGCAGAATTCCTCTGTTTTGTGCTGCCTTAGCCAGATTAACGACTCACCAGTCCGCAACCACCCCGAATAGAGTGGTATTGTGCAAATAGCGTCTCTGGTGTCCGCATAACACATAAATCGGGAACACACACAAACAGCCTCCCCGAAGGGAGGCTGTTCTATGACGTCCCGGAAGGGATGCAGCCGAAACCCGGCTGATTGCGAAGTGTGTGCTCCCGAGGCATATGCTCCAACGAACCCGCCTTGGGGCTCTCATCCCCGGACACACAAACAGCCTCCCCGAAGGGAGGCTGTTCTATGACGTCCCGGAAGGGATTCGAACCCCCGACCGTGCGCTTAGAAGGCGCATGCTCTATCCGGCTGAGCTACCGGGACATGATTATATACTGAAAAGCAAGCAAAAATTATGTTATCATATATAGATAACTTTTTCAACTTGTTTTTTTGAAACAGCAGTGGGATATGCTATAATCTACAATTGATCATGGTTCGGAGAAAAGGAGGTGCCCTCATTAATCATTCGAATTCCCCCGCCAAAGAGAATATCGTGCTGTTTCCGAAGACGCTGGATTATTATCAGATTCAGTTGACGGTAATGCTGGAGAGTGAACGTTACGGGGAAGCGATGGAACTGCTGCGGTTTCTGCTGCAATGCCAGGGACAGGAAGAGCGGCACTACGAGGAATGGCAGTCACTTTTGGAATGGCTGGAGGCAGCTTTTCCCTATGCAGCTCATAACGGAGACGACAACACGGATAACTCTACTGGTGAGCAGGATCTGAAGGAAGAAGACATGGCCCGGATACTGGCCAAATCCAAACTTGAAGAGGATGCGGATTATCCTAACAAGCTGCTGCACAAGGTAATGCAAGAGCCTTTGTCGGAGGCAACGATTCTTGCACTGGAACAATTGTCCTATCTCGAAGGTGGTCAGATTGACGAATCGCTTACCGGCTGGCTGGAGCAGACGGCGGTTCATCCGCTTCTGCAATTCAGGACCCTGCAGACACTCCGCCGACGCGGAGCGCAAGGCACCATCGGGTTGCTTCGCTCCGGTGAGATGTCCTATATTGAGATCGAAACGGTACCGCTGGCCAATGAAGAATTCCCGCCTCAGGTGAGTCAGGTACTGGAACGGGTAGCTGAGCAGGCGGAGGTGCACGAGCCGACACTGTATTATTTTGCCCAGGAGCTGTGGGGGCAGTTCATGATGTCGATTTATGGTTCGGAAGAATACCGCAAGCTTCTGGAGGGAGAGGACGCGCAGCTTGATATTTGGGCAGGTGCGCTTCATCAGATGGTGTCCGAGAGCCTCAACGGAACCCGTCAGGAGGAGGAAACGCGGGCTATGTACGGGATTACAGGCAGCATGCGCTTTCAATTCGAAGGGGCATACCGCTCTCTCAAAGGATTTGTAAAGAGTTCTCTACTTGATAAATAGAGCAATGTTGTATATAATATAATGGTTATTCTGTGCGTGAATTGCGTGATAATTTTTAAGAAAACATGTAACCTATTTTTGGAGGGAAAAGTATAATATGAAAGCAACCTGGGAAAAAATAGAGAAGAACCTTGGAGTTCTTGAAGTCGAAGTAGAAGCAGAACGTGTAGCTGCAGCGCTCGACAAAGCTTTTAATAAAGTAGTTAAGAAAGCAAACGTACCTGGTTTCCGTAAAGGTAAAGTGCCACGGCCGATTTTTGAATCCCGTTTCGGTGTTGAAAGCCTGTATCAGGATGCCATCGACATTCTTCTTCCTGAAGCTTACGGTGAAGCGGTTGAAGAAACCGATATCTTCCCTGTTGACCGCCCAGAAGTAGACATTGAGCAGTTCGCCAAAGGTCAGCCGTTCATCTTCAAAGCAAAGGTTACAGTGAAGCCAGAAGTGACCTTGGGCCAGTACAAAGGCGTAGAAGTTCCAGTTCAGAAGGCAGAAGTTACTGAAGAAGAGCTGGATGCTGAACTGAAACGTCTGCAAGAGCGTCACGCTGAGCTTGTTGTTGTGGAAGATGCACCAGCAGCTAACGGCGACATCACTGTGATCGACTTTGACGGTTCTGTAGATGGCGTGCAATTCGAAGGCGGCCAGGCTGAGCGTCATTCGCTGGAACTGGGAAGCAATTCCTTCATTCCAGGATTTGAAGAACAAGTAGTAGGTATGTCCACTGGCGATTTCAAGGACGTTGAAGTAACGTTCCCTGAGGCTTACCATGCTGAGAACCTTGCCGGCAAAGCAGCAGTATTCAAAGTGAAGCTGCATGAAATCAAACGCAAACAGCTTCCTGCCCTGGACGATGAATTCGCTAAGGATGTAAGTGAATTTGATACCCTTGAAGAATACAAGGCAGATCTGAAGGCACAGCTGGAATCCCGCAAACAGGAAGAACTCAAAGGCGTTCGTGAAACTGCGGTAGTTGACGCAGCAGCAGCAAATGCTGATGTTGAAATTCCAGATGCTATGATCGCAAGTGAAGTAGCGAACATGGTTCGTGATTTTGATAACCGTCTTCGTCAGCAAGGCATGAACATGGACATGTTCCTTAGCTTCTCCGGCCAGACTCGTGAAGATCTTGAGCTGCAGATGAAGGGCGACGCCGAAAAACGCGTTCGCAACAACCTGGTGCTGGAAGTAATCGCGAAGGCTGAGAACATTGAGGTTTCTGAAGAAGAAGTAACAGCAGAACTCGCTTCCATGGCAGAATCCTTCAAACGTACTCCTGAAGAAATCCGCAGCATCTTGGCGGCCAATGGTTCCCTGAGCAGCTTGAACGATGAAATTTCGCTGCGTAAAACAATTGATTTCCTCGTGGAAAACAGTGTTGAAGTTGAAGCTCCGGCAGTAGAAGAAGCTGCAAAAGAAGAAGCTAGCGCTGAGTAATCATTTTCGGGAACTGCATTCCAACTAGAACGGCCAAGCAAGTGGCCTCCATAAACATAGATAAGGCGCGTAATTTCTGTTACGTGCCTTATTTTTATCGGTGGAGGTAGATATCACATACATAATCACAGTCATAGGAATTGGCATTCTCATGGGATTTGCGCTATAATGGCATGCACATGAACAATGCGATATCTGCAGCAGTGAAAAAATGACATAGCGCCTTGAACGTGTTAAAATATTTTTGAAACGGAAAGACTAATCTGTACAGAGAAAAGAGGTTGGTGGCATGAGTCTGGTACCAATGGTTGTGGAATCAACAAGTCGGGGAGAACGGTCATACGATATCTATTCCAGATTGCTGAAGGACCGTATTATCTTCCTAAGCAGTGCGATTGACGATGATGTCGCCAATCTGGTCATTGCCCAATTGCTGTTCCTGGCAGCAGATGACCCCGAAAAAGACATTCACCTGTACCTCAACTCGCCCGGTGGTTCTGTGACAGCCGGCATGGGTATATATGATACGATGCAATACATCAAACCGGATGTCTCGACGATCTGCGTGGGCATGGCGGCAAGCATGGGATCGCTGTTGCTTACGGCAGGGGCTCCAGGCAAAAGATACGCGCTGACTAACAGCGAAGTGATGATTCATCAACCGCTCGGCGGCGTTCAGGGGCAGGCATCCGATATCTGGATTCATACCGACTGGATTCTCAAGACAAGACAGAAATTGAATCAAATATATGTGGATCGCACAGGTCAACCCCTTGAAAAAATCGAACGGGATACAGACCGCGATAACTTTATGAGCGCGGAAGAAGCGAAGGAATACGGGCTTATTGACCAGGTGCTCTCTTCACCGATCAAATCTTAAAGGGGTGGTTAGATGTTTAAATTTAATGATGAAAAAGGGCAATTGAAATGTTCTTTTTGCGGCAAATCTCAAGAGCAGGTTCGCAAGCTTGTAGCTGGACCGGGCGTTTATATATGTGACGAATGCATCGAGCTGTGCACGGAAATCGTGGAAGAAGAGCTCGGTCATGAAGAAGAGCTGGATCTGAAGGATATTCCGAAACCGAAGGAAATCCGTGATATTCTTGATCAATATGTCATTGGCCAGGAGCAAGCAAAGAAATCTCTCTCCGTTGCCGTGTATAATCACTACAAGCGTGTCAACAGCCAGAGCAAGATCGAAGATGTTGAACTGACGAAGAGCAATATTTTGCTTCTCGGTCCAACTGGCTCCGGTAAGACACTTTTGGCGCAGACTATGGCTAAGATTATTAATGTTCCTTTTGCTATCGCAGATGCCACTTCCCTTACGGAAGCGGGGTATGTCGGTGAGGATGTTGAGAATATCCTGCTCAAGCTGATCCAGGCTGCCGATTACGATGTGGAAAAAGCAGAACGAGGCATTATCTATATTGATGAAATTGATAAAGTAGCACGTAAATCCGAGAATCCGTCCATTACCCGTGACGTTTCCGGTGAAGGTGTGCAGCAGGCTTTGCTGAAGATTCTTGAAGGTACTGTAGCTTCTGTTCCACCGCAAGGCGGACGCAAGCATCCGCATCAGGAATTCATCCAGATCGATACCACGAATATTCTGTTCATCGTGGGTGGTGCTTTTGATGGTCTGGAACAAATGATCAAACGCCGTATCGGCAAAAAAGTCATTGGTTTCAACGCTGCGGTTGAAGGTCAAAAAGATCTGAAGACGGGCGAATATCTGTCTATGGTATTGCCGGAAGATCTTCTTAAGTTCGGTCTGATTCCTGAGTTTGTCGGCCGTTTGCCGGTTATTTCGACTTTGGAGCCACTTGATGAGAACACACTGGTTCGTATTCTGTCCGAACCGAAGAATGCGCTCACTAAGCAGTATATCAAGCTCCTGGAGATGGACAATGTAGCGCTCAAGTTTGAGCCGCTCGCTCTGGAGGCTATCGCTAAGGAAGCCATCAAACGTAACACGGGAGCCCGAGGACTGCGCGCCATTATTGAGAGCATTATGCTTGATGTAATGTACGAGGTTCCTTCACGTGATGACATCAAAGACTGTGTAATTACCGAGCAGGTTGTACAGGAGAAGTCACTGCCTGAGCTTAGCCTGAAGAAAGACAAGAAAAAAGAGGAAAGCGCCTAAGCGCCTTCCTTATCTATACAAGTGATTTACAATACAAGTCATTGTCTCCACCTTACAACCGCCTGTATGGCGCGGGGAGGGTGGAGCTTTGATCGTTATGGGGGAGAAAACCATGTTCTTGAGACACCAGACCCGTCCCGTCAATGTCGGCGGGGTAATTATTGGGGGAAACAACGAGGTTGCTATTCAAAGCATGTGTACAACCAAAACAGCTGATGTGGAAGCAACTGTAGCCGAGATCCTGCGGCTGGAGGAAGCGGGCTGTCAGCTTGTGCGCGTGACGGTCAACAATGAAGAAGCTGCGGCTGCAATCAAGGAGATTAAGCAACGGATTCACATCCCGCTAGTAGCGGATATTCATTTCAACTATAAGCTGGCCCTGCTTGCGATTGAGAACGGTATAGACAAGGTTCGCATCAATCCGGGGAATATTGGCCGGCGCGACAAAGTCGAAGCTGTAGTCAAAGCCTGTAAGGACAAAGGCATTCCGATCCGTATCGGTGTCAATGCCGGTTCTCTGGAGAGCCATCTCCTGGAGAAATACGGGTATCCGACTCCTGATGCAATGGTGGAGAGCGCCCTGTATCATATCGGAATTCTGGAAGAACTCGATTTCCATGATATCATCGTATCTCTCAAAGCTTCCGATGTGCCGATGGCGATCGAAGCTTACCGCAAAGCAGCGGAAGTCATCCCGTACCCGCTGCATCTTGGAATTACCGAGTCGGGCACATTGTTTGCCGGTACCGTGAAGAGTTCAGCGGGTATCGGTGCGCTACTCTCTATGGGTATTGGCAGTACTGTGCGGATCTCGCTCAGTGCCGATCCGGTCGAAGAGGTGAAGGTAGCCCGTGAACTGCTCAAGACCTTCGGTCTGATCTCCAATGCTCCAACGCTGATTTCCTGCCCAACTTGCGGACGGCTGGACATAGACCTCTTTTCCATCGCTAATGAAGTGGAAGAGTATATCTCCAAGCTCAAGGTGCCGATCAAGGTGTCTGTGCTAGGCTGTGCGGTTAACGGTCCGGGTGAAGCTCGTGAAGCGGACATCGGGATTGCGGGTGCGCGCGGAGAAGGTCTGCTATTCCGCTATGGACAGATGATTCGCAAGGTTCCTGAAGCGGATCTGGTATCGGAGCTCAAGAAGGAAATTGACGCCATTGTCGTTCATTTTGAAGAAACCGGTGAAATTCCGGGCCGCAAGCATGCAGGACTGGCTCCAACCGTGCAAGTGGGCAACTCAGAACAGTGATCGATTCGGAACTTATTATTCATTCCATCCATTTGTGAATTGCATACAAATCTGGTGACGAAGAACGTCCCCTCATGCCCCGGATCATCCGGTGGTGGGAGGGGACGTTCTTATTTACACATAGCTCATATCTTTAAAAAGATGAATGTCCCCTGCAGTAAACAAGCCATATCCTTTAAGTTCTTGTTCATCAGAACCTCCTGTAGGACCAGTGCAGTTTCGTTATTCTTTCATAAATCCCTTTATGGGCGTTTACGAATGACCGAAAAGGCTATACTACCTAGTAGTAGCCAAATACAGGACAGGTAGACTGTAGCGAACAGGAGGATGACCTATGGAATTAAGTATATTGCTGATGATTGTGCAGCTCTTTTTCGCGCTGGTCATCGGCGTTTATTTTTGGAATCTGCTGCGGGGACAGAAGACCAATAAAACGGCGGTGGACCGCGAATCGCGCAAAGAGCTCGACAAGCTGCGGAAAATGCGGATGATCTCCCTCACCAAGCCTCTATCGGAGAAGACGCGCCCGGCCAGCATTGGAGATATTGTCGGACAAAAAGACGGACTGCGCGCACTGAAGGCAGCCTTGTGTAGTGCCAACCCGCAGCATGTCATTATTTATGGGCCGCCAGGCGTTGGCAAAACTGCGGCTGCACGTGTGGTAATGGAGGAAGCCAAGAAAAATGGGCTGTCCCCCTTCAAAAGTGATGCTAAATTTACGGAGATTGATGCCACTACCGCCCGTTTTGATGAACGTGGGATTGCCGATCCGCTTATTGGCTCGGTGCACGACCCGATTTATCAAGGAGCCGGGGCCATGGGAGTAGCCGGTGTGCCGCAGCCCAAGCCGGGGGCAGTTACCAAGGCGCATGGCGGGATTCTGTTCCTGGATGAGATCGGCGAGCTGCATCCGATTCAGATGAACAAACTGCTTAAGGTTCTGGAAGACCGCAAGGTGTTGCTGGAGAGTGCATATTACAATTCCGAGGACAATAATACTCCTGCGTATATTCATGATATTTTTCAAAATGGCCTGCCGGCTGATTTCCGGCTGGTCGGTGCCACCACGCGCTCACCGGATGAAATTTCACCAGCGCTGCGTTCCCGCTGCATGGAGATCTATTTCCGGCCGCTGCTGCCGGAGGAGATTGCCGTCATCGGACGTGATGCGATCCAGAAGATCGGGCTGAAGCCAAGTCCCGAAGCCATTGAGGTGGTGCAGCAATATGCCACTAATGGACGTGAGGCGGTGAACATGATCCAACTGGCCGCAGGACTTGCGTTAACGGAAGGGCGGGATACCCTGAGTGCAACAGAAGTGGAATGGGTGGCCAGTAGCAGTCAGCTGCCTATGCGAACCGAAAGAAAGATTCCATCCTCGCCTCAGATTGGGCTGGTCAATGGACTTGCGGTATACGGGCCGGGTATGGGGACATTGCTGGAGATCGAAGTATCGGCAGAACCGGCTAAGAACGGACAAGGCAGAATTAACGTGACCGGAGTAGTAGACGAAGAAGAGACCCGTGGTGGTTCGCGAACCATCCGGCGTAAAAGCATGGCTAAGGGCTCCGTGGATAATGTGCTTACGGTTCTCCGGACGATGAATCTGGAGCCAGACCGTTATGATATTCATGTTAACTTCCCAGGGGGAACACCGATTGACGGTCCTTCCGCCGGGGTGGCGATGGCTGTGGCTATAGTTTCTGCGATCCGGCACCTGCCGGTGGATAATACAGTAGCCATCACCGGAGAGATTGGCATTCATGGGCGGGTGAAACCTGTAGGCGGAGTAATTGCTAAGGTTGAAGCAGCCTTTCAGGCGGGAGCGACCACAGTATTGATTCCCAAAGAGAACTGGCAGTCACTATTTGCTGACCTTGCACCACTGCGGGTAATTCCAATGGAGACGGTTGAAGAGGTTTTTCGTCATTTGTTCGGGGCTGAAACGGCGGACGTGCGTCTGCCGGCCGTATCCGGGGAGACCTTCTCTGCGTCACCGTCGCTGTTAAAAGCAGATGCCAGTGGTGACAGTGCGAAGGGTTGATCCTCTGTGCGAGGGGAAACCGCAGTTTTTTCCTTTTCAGCGTGACCCTGAGGATATACCAGCAGGCCTTTTTCACACAAAACGATGTGTGTCAGAGGCCTGTTTTTAGCTTGAGGACAGAGCGGACATATTCAGGGTAGAAGTAGCAAATAATAAATCAGGTCTGGCTGCGCGGAGTAGTTGGGCTGTAAGCTGTAGCGGTGTGCATCCTGTTGGTGTTTTGATGCCGCTTTTGTTAGAATGAAACATATGACACTACTTGAGAACCATGGGAGGTGCGAAAGCGATGATACAAAGCAAATCCAAAGGTCGTCGTTTTCCTTTATTGCCGCTTAGAGGTCTTCTTGTATATCCCAGCATGGTTCTTCACTTGGATGTGGGACGCGAGAAGTCAGTTCGGGCGCTGGAAAAAGCTATGGTTGAAGATAACCTGATTCTCCTCTGCTCGCAGTCGGAAGTGAATATAGAGGAGCCGGGACAAGAAGATATTTTTCGGGTGGGTACAGTCGCTAATGTGCGGCAAATGCTGAAGCTTCCTAACGGAACGATCCGTGTGCTTGTGGAGGGTGTGGAGCGCGCCGAGATTATTCATTATACGGATAATGAGGAGTATTACGAGGTCATGGCCCGCGTGCTTCCGGAGGAAGAGGATGTGGATCAGCAAAGTGATGCCTTGATGCGCACCGTGCTGAACCAGTTCGAGCATTACATCACCCTCTCCAAAAAAGTCACACCGGAAACCCTGGCTGCTGTCTCCGATATCGAAGAACCTGGCCGGCTTGCGGATGTCATTACGAGCCACTTGGCGCTGAAGATAAAGGATAAGCAGGAGATACTCGAGACGATCGATGTCAGCAAACGCCTGGAGAAGCTGCTCGATATCCTCAACAATGAGCGTGAAGTACTGGAGCTGGAGCGTAAGATTAACCAGCGGGTGAAGAAGCAGATGGAGAAGACCCAGAAGGAATATTATCTCCGCGAGCAGATGAAGGCGATCCAGAAGGAACTTGGAGATAAAGAAGGCCGGGCAGGTGAAGCCGAAGAATTACGCGGTCAGATGGAAGAGAAGCAGTTGCCCGAACGCGTGCAGGAAAAGATTGAGAAGGAGATCGACCGGCTCGAGAAAATGCCCGCAAGCTCGGCCGAAGGCGGAGTGATCCGCAATTATGTCGATATGCTGCTGAGTCTGCCGTGGAGCGAGTCAACGGAAGATGACCTGGACATCCTGAAGGCGGAACAGGTGCTGGATGCAGACCATTACGGTCTAGAGAAGCCGAAAGAGCGTGTGCTGGAGTATCTGGCCGTTCAGAAGCTGGTCAAGAAGCTGAAGGGTCCGATTCTCTGTCTGGTAGGTCCTCCGGGTGTCGGCAAAACCTCGCTTGCGCGTTCCATCGCCCGTTCGTTGAACCGCAAGTTCGTACGCATCTCTCTTGGCGGCGTGCGTGACGAAGCAGAGATTCGCGGCCATAGACGTACTTATGTCGGCGCTATGCCAGGCCGGATTATTCAAGGGATGAAGACTGCAGGCAGTATCAATCCTGTATTCCTGCTGGATGAGATCGATAAAATGGCGGCGGATTTCCGCGGCGATCCGTCGGCAGCACTTCTTGAAGTGCTGGATCCGGAACAGAACAACACGTTCAGCGATCATTTTGTCGAACTGCCATTTGACTTGTCGAATGTCATGTTCGTGACGACAGCCAATACCGTGCATAACATTCCGCGTCCGCTGCTGGACCGTATGGAGATGTTATACATTCCCGGGTATACGGAACTGGAGAAGCTGCAGATTGCCAGCCGCTACCTGCTGCCGAAGCAGCGTAAGAACCATGGTCTGGAGGATGCGCAGCTGTCTATTGGAGACGATACCTTGCTGAAGATTGTCCGTGAATACACCCGTGAATCCGGGGTTCGTAATCTGGAACAGCAAATTGCCGCGCTGTGCCGCAAGGCCGCGAAGCAGATTGTATCCGGTGAGAAGGAGCAGGTTAGCATTTTTCCGGCAGAGATCAAGGATTATCTGGGTGCCTCGAAGTACCGCTACGGAATGGCGGAGCTGGAGGATCAGATCGGTACGGTTACCGGACTGGCTTGGACAGAGGTTGGAGGCGATACGCTTCTGATCGAAGTCACAGTGGTTCAGGGGACCGGTAAGCTGACCCTGACCGGACAGCTGGGCGATGTGATGAAGGAGTCGGCACAAGCCGCCTTCAGCTACACACGTTCCAAGGCTGAGGAGCTGGGACTCGCGCCAGATTTTCACGAGAAGAACGATATTCACATTCATATTCCCGAAGGCGCCATTCCCAAAGATGGCCCGTCTGCAGGGATCACTATTGCTACAGCCCTCATCTCCGCACTAACGAAACGTTATGTCTCCAAGGATGTGGCGATGACAGGTGAGATTACGCTGCGCGGACGGGTTCTGCCGATTGGCGGATTGAAGGAGAAGTCGCTAGCCGCCCACCGTGCCGGTTACAAAAAAATCCTTCTGCCGAAGGACAACGAACGCGACCTGAAAGATATCCCAGAGAGCGTCCGCAGTGATGTGGAGTTCGTGCCGGTCTCCCATATGGATCAGGTACTGAAGCATGCGCTTGTTGAACACCAGAACGAAATTAGCAGTGAAGCGCCGAGTAGTGTGCATTAGAAAGGAAGTCCTATGAAAGTTAACAATGCCGAATTTATCATCAGCGCCGTAGGCCCTGATCAATACCCTGTTGACGCCTTGCCGGAGATTGCTCTGGCAGGGCGCTCCAACGTCGGGAAGTCTTCCCTTATCAACCGTATGATTAACCGTAAGAATCTGGCCCGAACCAGCTCTACACCGGGCAAAACACAGCATATGAACTATTACCGTGTGAATGAGAGTATGTATTTTGTCGATTTTCCTGGCTACGGTTATGCCAAGGTCTCCAAGACGCAACGTGCCTCATGGGGCAAAATGGTTGAGAAATATATGGCCGAGCGTGATACGCTGAAGCTTGTTCTGCTCATTGTGGATCTCCGTCATCCGCCTACCGGCAATGACAAGATGATGTTTGACTGGCTGAAGCATTATGACCTGCCGTTATGTGTAGTGGCTACCAAAGCAGATAAGATCCCTAAGACCCGCTGGCCTAAGCATATTAAGATCATGAAGCAGGAGCTTGGTGTGCTGCCGGGGGATAATTTTATTTCCTTTTCTTCAGAGATCGGACTTGGCAAGGATGAACTGTGGGAACTTATAGATCGCTATAATCAGGTCTCTGAAGAGGGGCCGTTAGCTGACCCGGAGATTGAAGATAGTGGAAATGGACCCCAATCCGAAGAACCAACCGAAGCCTAAAGATCAGCTGCGTGATGCGTAATCTATAGGATCAGCGCGTATTACTCACAGAATAGTGAGGAATACATATGTAATGTGAAGCTCTTATCCTTTTCTCCCGCTATAAGATGAAATATCGGTGTATATCCTGTTCCTCCTGATGAGAAACCCACGGCTCTTCATTGTATAATCATGCTAAAGGCTGTTACACAGAATTGAGGGATGGTCATGGCTCAGAGATTGGCTACAGAATATGTGAAGGCGACTTTGCAAATGACGGAATTTCAGATGAAACAATTTCTGCTTACTGCCGATACCTGCTTCATCAGCCACCGGGTGAAAATTCTGGGCGGCGGAGAACAGGAGATCGTCCTGGAGGAAGCGGGGGGCGAGGAGGTTCATTTATCCTTCCAGCAAAGAGGCAGCATCTATGTATGTGCCCTGTCCTGCACCATCGTGAACCCGCATCTGAACAATGCAATCCGTAAGCTGTTCGTTACGTACAAAGGGAGCGGAATAGTAAATCGAATATATCAGGGCTTCTCCATGGTCTATGTGTACGAGAACGGTTCAGTCCGCAGAATCTCTGAAGTTACCCCACTGGGCAGCAAGCTGGTCTATCAGCACAAGCACTCGCTGGTGGAGATGATGCGTCTCTACAAGTCTGATGCGATTGAGCGGGAGATTGAGAGCCTGCGTGTGACAATTGATAGTTTGCTGGATCAACGCAATCGATTATATAGGGATGAAGAGATTCGCGAGATAGATCTAAGACTTGCACATATCACCCGCAAGCTGTTTGAATGGGAAGCGTAGATTACAATTGAGTGTCAGGAACTAGCAATCATTTCCTAGTGAAATGGTTGTATTTTTTTGAGCAATCTCTAACGATATGAACATGAGGGGCCGATAAAAAACATATGATAGATATCCATAGTCACATTCTACCTTTTATGGACGACGGGGCTGCCGATTGGGAGTCTGCTCTTGCCATGGCGCAGGACGCTGAGAAGGATGGGATTTCCACTGTTATTGCCACGCCTCACCATGCCAACGGAGTGTATGTGAATCCCGCCCAGAACATTGGACAAGCTGTTGCGCAAATGAATGAGAAACTCCGGCAGGCCGGTTATCAGCTGCAGGTCCTTCCTGGTCAAGAAATCCGCCTTTATAGTGAACTGCTGAATGATCTGGAGAAAGGGGAACTCCTGACACTGGCCGGTTCGCGGTATATCTTACTGGAAATGCCTTCTTCACGCGTACCCCGCACGATGGAGGAGACTTGTCATGAGCTGATTATTCAAGGCTTCGTACCTGTCATTGCCCATCCGGAGCGCAATGCCGAGGTTGCGGCCGATCCTTCCAGACTAATCCAATTAATAGAGCTCGGTGCATTGGGGCAGTTGACTGCCCAGAGTCTGGCCGGAACCTTCGGAAGCAAGCTGCAGAAGCTGTCGCTGGACCTGTGCCGGAAGAATGCTGTACATATGATCGCTTCCGATGCACACGATAACCGGCACCGTCCTTTTGGCCTGAGCGAGGCTTACGAGGTTTTATCCAAAGAATTGGGAAAAATATCATCCGACTTTTTTCGTCAAAATTCGCAAAGAATTATCGACAATGAGGAGATTATTCGAGCAGAATCTACTCAGTCTCACACCAAACTTCATAAATTGTTCGGATTTTTTTCTCGTAAGGGGTGACCCCGCTAGAGATTAATGGTAGAATGGGCATTACTGGGTTATTGTTATTTTTTATCAGAATAGTGTAGACTTAGGGTTGCTACTCTATCTATGCTAGCAGTAGTACTAGAATTATAACTACATACAAAGAGGTGGATGAAAAGTGACTTTGAAGAAGAAACTGGCAGTATCATCATTAGCAGTAAGCATGGCAGCAGCATCTTTTGCAGGTTTCCCGTTCAGCAGCACAGGTTTGGCCCAGCATTTAGGTCTCGTAGGAACAGCAGCGGCGGCAACCAGTCATACTGATGTGAAAACGAAGATTCAGAATATCTATGCACAGTTGAGTGTAACAGAAGTAACTTATTTGAAAGCCTATTCGGATGAAGTTGCAGGATTGAGCCAATCGAAGTTTGACGAGATTTTCTCCCCGATTATTGGCAAACTTCAACTGAGCAATAAAGAAAAGGCGACCTCCCTGAAACTGTTCCAGAGTGTTTCAAGTGTTGTTTATGATGTATATGCAGATAAATTTGATGTCCTTAAGGGCATACGTTATGACGTTGACAACGTTGCTTTGTTCAACAGCATTGCAGCTAAAGCTGGTGTGAATGAACTTAGCTTTGACGACATTCTGGATTTCTTCTTCGCATCTAATGGCGTGGAAGCAGAACTTCGCGCATTACTGGGCAGCAAGTCCAGCGCAGATCTGATCAACATCATTGCTGATCCTGCTTCACAGAAGACATTGGTTAAGGATGCAGTTTATAAAGTTCTAGACCACAAGACTGGTGTTGGAGCGTTGACTGTAAGTGATGCCGTTTACAAACTGGGCATTACTGCTGACAACCTCGTACAGACTTTTGACAATGTAAATACAGAAATCAAATCTGCTAAGAAAGCAGCACAAGCTCTTGCTCTAGGCTACATCCGTGCGTATCCGCTTGTTAATGGCGGCGGAAGCGGCGGTGGAAGTATTGGTGGTGGAACAACAACTCCAACAGTGAATGGTGTCTATAACGTATCCGGACTGGTAAGCGTTGTTGGCGACAAAGCAACCCTGAAACTGGTTGATGCTGATGTTCTGAAGGCATTCGACGCATTGCTTGCTGCGAACCCTGGTAAGACTGGCCTGACACTGACGTTGGATCTGGGAACGGTAAATGCTAAGGTTGTAGAAGTTCCACTGTCCAAAGCTATCATTGAAGCGGCTAAGGCAAAAGGCATCGCTAACATTGCAGTAACCTTTAATGGCTTGACTGTTACGATTCCGGTATCCCAGTTCAGCGATGCAGTGACATTGACCGTTACGAATGAAGCTGACACTACAGTAACTTCATTGACAAGCTTGAAATTGGCTTCGAAGGTGTACACTTTCGATCTGACTGTTGGTGGCGTGAAGACAACAACGTTCAAACAGCCTTTGACTATTAAGCTTCCTTTGGCGAATGCTGCTTCCCTCGACAAAGAATTGCTGTCCGTAACCAAGATCGTTTACAAAGAACTGCAATTCCAGGGTGGTGTAGTTAACGGTGATTTCATCGTTGAACCACGGGATACTTTCTCCTCTTATGCTGTACTGGAGAACAAAGTGAACTTCAATGATATTGCAAGCGTACAAGCATGGGCTGGAAGACAAATTCAAGTTGTAGCTGCTAAAGGTGCAATTGAAGGTGTTGGCGCCAGCAAGTTCGCTCCGAAGAGCAATGTTACCCGCGCTGAATTCTCGAAGATGCTGATTCGTGCTCTGAACCTGGAGAACAGCACAGCAACTGAAAGCTTCAACGATGTAGCTTCCACAGCTTGGTACGCTCCTTATGTAGCGGTTGCTGCTGAGAAAGGTATCGTAACTGGCCGCAGTGCTTCCCAGTTCGATCCGAATGCTACAATTACCCGTGCTGAAATGGCAACTATGATTGCCCGTGCGGTTAAATCGGTTAACTCTGCAGCTACTGCAGGAGATGCTTCGTCGCTGACTAAATTCTCGGATGCCGCGAAGATCGCAGCTTCCCTGAAAGACGGAGTAGCCTTTGCAGCCAGCCACAACCTGGTAATCGGCAATGCTGGTAAGTTCAACCCGAACAACACAGCTACCCGTGCAGAAGCAGCTGTAATCATCTACCGTACAATCAACTTCAAGTAAGAATCAACAATAAGCAAGCGGAGAGCCTCCTCTCGTCTAGGTGAGAGGGGGCACTTTTTTAGCTTATATACACTGAACTTGCGAATAAGAGACTAAGTACGCCTACATCCTTTAGGTACTGGATTCACAAGTTCATTGTGTATAGGATGAAATATTACAGAATCAGCTTGGAGGGAATTTCACTTGTCAGCACAAGAATTGGATCTTCGCGATTATTTCCAGATTATCAGGAAGAGACTGTGGATGATTGTAAGCATCGTGGTTGTAGTTTGTATTCTTGCCGGAGTATACAGCCTGTATATCAAGAATCCGGTATATGAAGCTTCAACGAAAATTATCGTCAATCAGACCCCGACGCAGTCTACAGTAGGACAGCTTGATCTGAATCAGATCAACACTAATATCCAGTTGATTAACACGTACAAGGAAATTATTAAGACGCCGGCCATTTTGGATATTGTAGCCAAGAGCTACCCGCAATTCAATGTTACGTCGGAAGATTTACTAAATAAGGTTAACGTGAGTTCCGTCAATAATACGCAGGTGATGACACTTGTCGTTCGAGATAATTCGTACCAGAGAGCCGCAGAAATTGTGAATGCCATTTCACTTGTGTTTAAGCAGGAGATTCCATCGCTGTTCAATGTTCAGAACGTATCCATACTGAACGAAGCCAAGGTTGATCCTCCTGTAGCTCCGGGACCTGTAGAACCTAATGTGGTAATGAACCTGGCCATTGCATTTATCGTTTCATTGATGATTGGTCTGGGTATCGCTTTCCTGCTGGAATATATGGATGATACCTTGAAGACTGAAGAAGATATTGAGAAATATCTGGGTCTGCCAACGATCGCGATGATTACCAGACTTGGACAAGAAGAGACTAAAGCAACTGAATCTCAAGCTCAGACGCTGAACAGAAAGGCAGGGGAACTCGAACATGTCACAGCAGCTAAGTAAACAACGCCATCTGATTACCGTGACGAATCCGCGTTCACCTGTATCTGAAGCCTTCCGGGCACTGCGTACGAATATTGACTTCTCATCGGTAGATAAGCAGATTCAGATTATTATGGTTACCTCCTCCGGCCCTGAAGAGGGGAAATCTACAGTCACGGCTAACCTTGCAGCGGCCTATGCCCAAGCAGATAAGAAGGTACTGTTAATCGATGGGGATATGCGTAAACCGACGGCTCATAAGACCTTTTCGTTAAGCAATCGTTTTGGATTGTCTTCATTACTATCACAGCAAGCTGATCTGGAAGAAGTTGTCCAGGAGTCAGGTGTGGCTAACCTCTTCATTATGACATCGGGTCCAATCCCCCCTAATCCGGCAGAAATGATGTCCTCTAACCGGATGAGTGCTGTACTGGAGGAACTGCGTCAACGTTATGATATGATTTTGTTTGATACTCCGCCGCTCTTGGCTGTTACAGATGCGCAAATTGTCGCTTCTAAGAGTGATGGAGTCATTATGGTGGTCAGCTATGGTAAGGTGAAGCGGGAGATTGCTGCTAAGGCTAAGGCGAACCTCGATCGTGTGGGTGCGAAGATGCTGGGTGTTGTACTCAATAATGTGAAGCGCAAAGCCAGTGAAGGATATTATTACTATTACTACGGGAATTGACTTTCAAGTATGAAGAAATATGTTATTTTTGGAGGCACTAAAAATGACAGCGAAATCCAGGGTATTCATGTTATTCCTCATCGATCTGGTGATCATCTGGTTCAGTATCACAACATCGTATATGTTCAGGTTCTATGACGGCATTCCTCATGAGTATATGGTACAAATGCTCCAGTTCGGGCTGATCTCGACCATTGCTATAGGTGCTAGCTTGGTCTATTTCGGTCTATACCGGCGGATGTGGCAATATGCAAGTATCGGAGAAATCGTATCCATACTTAAGGCTATTGTGATAGGTGCGGTAATCTCTTATGGTATCGCGTTATTGATTCTCCCTGCACGTGTTCCTCTTGGGGTAGGTGTCCGGACCATGGAAACCATCCTAGTGCTGGTAGGTGGTATCCGTTTTGTGTGGAGATTTTTTCGGTATGAACGGGTCAGCTACAAAGATACGGAAACTCATGCACTCATTGTAGGTGCCGGAGACTGCGGGATGCTGATTGCCAAGGAAATGATGGGGCCATCATTTGCTCAGACCAAGTTGATTGGCTTTATCGATGATAATCAGAACAAATACCATATGTCGATCCTGGGACTGCCCGTATTGGGCAACAGATATGACATTCCCCGCCTTGTCAAAGAGAAAGATATTCATGAGATTATCATTGCTATGCCGTCCGTATCCAGAACGGAAATATCGGATATCATTAATCTGGCTAAGACAACCGGAGCCAAACTGAAGATCATTCCAGCACTAAATGATCTAATCGCTGGTAAGATATCCGTTAAGAAACTAAGAGATGTTAGTGTGGAAGATTTACTTGGACGGGAACCGATCATAGCTGATCTGAACGGCATCCTCGGTTATGTACATAAGAAGACGGTTATGGTTACCGGTGCAGGAGGTTCGATCGGTTCGGAGCTGTGCAGGCAAGTATCTCCATTTGCTCCAGACAAGCTATTGCTGCTAGGACATGGTGAGAATAGCATTTATACCATTGAGATGGAGCTGCGACAGAGCTTTCCCGAGCTGGAGATTATTACGGTAATCGCAGATGTTCAGGACCGCAATCGGATGATGGACGTATTCCGCAGCTACAGACCGCATGTAGTCTTTCATGCAGCAGCACATAAACACGTTCCCTTGATGGAGCGTAATCCTTCTGAAGCCATCAAGAATAACGTATTCGGTACCCGGAATGTAGCGGATTGTGCGGACCGGTTCGGAGCAGAACGATTTGTGATGATTTCCTCAGATAAGGCCGTTAACCCAACGAGTGTTATGGGAGCAACCAAGCGAATTGCGGAGATGTATGTACAGAGCTTGAATACCACGAGCCAGACTAAATTTTCAGCTGTACGATTCGGGAACGTATTAGGTAGCCGTGGTAGTGTAATCCCGGCATTTAAGAAGCAGATAGCTGCAGGCGGGCCAGTTACAGTTACGCATCCCGAGATGGTACGTTATTTCATGACGATTCCAGAAGCGGTTCAGTTGGTGATTCAATCGGGATCGTTTGCCAAGGGTGGCGAAGTATTCGTCCTAGATATGGGAGCGCCGGTTAAGATTCTTACATTGGCAGAAGATTTAATTACATTGTCCGGTTATGAACCCTATTCGGATATCGATATAACCTTCTCTGGTATAAGAGAAGGGGAGAAGTTATATGAAGAACTGCTGACTGACGAAGAAAACCTTGGCTCTACCCAGCATGACCGTATTTTCATTGGTAAACCGAATGTAATCAGTCAGAATCAACTGGAACTGGAATTCAAACGCTTAGAGCGCGTCTTGACGGAAGAGCCAAGTGCGATCCGTGAAGTAATCAATCAGATTGTTCCGATGCAACCTGTTGCACAAGCCGCGATCAGCTAACAAATACATTACGGAGGATTACTATGTTCAACAAGAGATGGAAGAGAATACTGGTATGGACTCTGTCGGTAGTTATAGTATTAGCGGTTGGTGGTTTATTTGCTGCTAATTATGCGGTGGATAAATTAATGAGTTCGATGGCTGGAGGATTGGACTTGGAGTCTGAGGATACTGCTCCAGTTACTAATCCGGTCGCAATTTCCGATCCTACTTCTGCACCTATAAGTACTGAAAGTGCGCCATTAGCGACATCAACTGCTGAACCTACACCAGGTGTTGTCTCGGAGAGTGCCAAACCGGCAGCTGCAGAAGAGCCTTCCACTAATCCAACTCAGCAAGTTGTTCCAAAGTCAACTCAAACCATTGCTGCACCAACGACTAAGCCAACGAGTACAGTGCCTCCGGCCAAAGATAAGAATCAGGACGGATACTCGGCTCAGGTTTCTACGGATAAAGCCAAACAGATACAGGAAAATGTAACGGTGAAAGAAAAGGCAGATGTAGCCTCTATTGTACTAGGACAGTTAAGTGTGTCGGACATCAAACGTCTGCAAGAGCTTGCCTCTGGTGGGCTAACGATTGAAGAGAAGCGTGAAGCTCGTAGTATTATTCTTGGGAAAGTCTCAGATGAACAATATAATGAGCTATCGCAAATAGCGAAGAAGTATGGTGTAAGTGAAGGGAAAACCAAAGATCAGGTTATTGAAGAAGAAAAGGCTTTACAACAAGGGAGTGAACAATAATGGCTAAAGTAAGAATATCCGCAACAGCGTTACTACTGTTAGCGCTAATTGGAGTGGCTCCATTAACGGCATCTGCACCTTTATCTGCCGCCGCAGCAGCTGTGACATTGCCTGCTGTTCAGACGGATTCAATCAAAGCACAGAACATGAATGTGAAAATGATATTTGACGGTGTTAGCATGACTCCGCCATCAGGGCAGTTAGTATTCATGTATAACAACACTACTTATGTGCCTTTGCGATTCATGTCTTATGCACTTCAAAAGAGTGTGAGTTGGGATGCTAAGAATCTCAAGGTTACTGTAGCGGAACCAACGAGTACTGAATTGGTAGTGATTAAAGAGTATCTAATGAATGTAGGGACTAGTCAGAATACATCGTCGAAGAGTGCAAATCTACAACCTGTAAAAGCAAGCTTTTCTTTTAATGGTTCTGCTAAGAACCTTCCTACAGGTCAATCTAGTTACATTTTAAATGGAGCGTTATATGTTCCACTTCGTTATCTGTCTGAATCAGTAGGCAGTGCCATAGTATGGGATCAGAAGGCTAAAACAATTACAGCAACTTCAAAGGCTTATCAAGAACAAAATAGTACTTCTGGAGGTAACATAGAACCAAAGCCAACGGCTTCTACGAAACCATCCCAAGACGGCGGTTCAAGTGATACAGGTAAAGTGTCCTACGAGAGTATTACGAGTGCTACTGAAGCAAAACTGAACGCTTTGAAATCTCAAAGTCAGTCCACTTTATTAAGTACAGCAATGGAATATCTTGCTGCAAAAGACGATGCTAGTAAGCAAAATATAATAGCTAAGGGTAAACAGCAATTATCATCCTTTACAGCCAGCTTCAATAGTATAGTTTCAGATGCTGAACAACAATTGAAGTCAAATGGATATAGCACTGATATTATTAATCAGTATAGAAGTGCATTTGAGTCTGAAATTCAGAATGGACTAAATAAAGTTGCAGGTATGGCGGACTAATCTCCGCCTATTATTCTATATTGATGAGGTTAAGAGCATGATGAAGCCATATTTAATTATCAAAAGAATACTAGATTGTTTTTTTGCTAGCATATTGATTATTATCACATCTCCTCTTATGTTAGCTGCTTTAATTTTGATTAAACTAAGTTCAACGGGACCAATCCTATTTCGTCAAAAACGGCCGGGTAAACACGGTGAGATCTTTATCGTATTGAAGTTTAGAACGATGTCATTAGAAAGGGATGCAGCAGGAGATTTATTGCCTGACATTGAGCGAATGACTCGTGTTGGTTCCTTCCTGAGAAAAAGTAGTATTGATGAGTTACCCCAACTTATAAATGTATTAAAGGGTGAGATGAGCTTTATAGGACCGCGTCCTTTATTGGTTCAATACCTTGAATGTTATACTCCTGAACAGGCTCGCAGACATGAGGCTACTCCTGGTATTTCCGGATGGGCTCAGGTTAACGGACGAAATGCGATCAGCTGGGAGGAGAAATTTAAATATGATGTTTGGTATGTAGATCATATAAGTTTTGTATTGGATCTTAAGATAATACTCAAAACAATTAAAAATGTTCTTATTAGAGATGGTATTAACAGTTCTCAGAATGCTACAATGCCAGTTTTCAAGGGTACACGAATTGAAAACTAATATAGATTGCAAATAGGGGTGTTATATTGTCAAAACTATTAATATTAGGAGCTGGTGGTCATGGTAAAGTTGTGGCAGACGCAGCAATGGCTTCTGGTAAATGGGACTCTATAGCATTTTTGGATAATAATCAGGAAATACATGAAGTGATGGGATTCTCTGTTGTAGGGGATTTTGAAAGCTACAAATTACAATTAGAGGAGTATTCAGCAGTATTTATTGCCATAGGGAATAATAAGATTCGGATGTACTGGTTAAATAAGTTAGAGCAAGAAGGTTATAATATAGCAACCATTATTCACCCCTTTAGTGTGATTAGTAGGTTTAGCTGCATAGGTAAAGGCAGTGTTATTTTAGCTGGCGTTGTAGTGAATGCTAATTCATCTATAAGTAGAGGTTGTATAATTAATACTTCTAGCACAATTGATCACGATTGTAGATTAGGTGAAGGAGTTCATATTTCTCCAGGAGTAAGTATTAGTGGTACTGTTACTGTGAAAGATTACACTTGGATTGGTGTTGGATCGAAGGTTATCAATAATATTTCCATTGGAGAAAATGTCATAGCTGCTGCTGGTTCTATAATAATAAAGGATATACCGGATAACGTTATGGTTGCCGGAATTCCCTCAACAATAAAAAAGTACTTTGGAGATGAACGATAATGCAGGAACGGATTTTTCTATCCCCTCCACATATGAGTGGAAATGAAATGAAGTACATACAAGAAGCATTTGATACAAATTGGATAGCGCCCTTAGGTACAAATGTAGACAAATTCGAAGAAGAATTATGTGAATATGTTGGAGTGAATCATGCATTGGCTTTATCTTCAGGAACAGCTGGAATTCATTTGGCTTTAAAATACTATGGTGTTGGCCCAGGCGACTATGTTTTTTGTTCGGATTTAACTTTTGCAGGTAGTTGCAATCCTATATTGTATCAATATGCGAATCCAGTGTTTATCGACTCTGAACCGGAAACTTGGAATATGTCTCCGGTTGCTCTTGAAAAGGCCTTTGAATGGGCTAAGAATGAAGATAAAATGCCAAAAGCAATTATTATTGTTGATCTTTATGGACAGAGTGCTGATTATGATCAATTGCTACCGATCTGCAGAAAATATGGTGTTCCTGTTATTGAAGATGCTGCAGAAGCACTAGGAGCAACATACAAAGGGAAAAAGTGTGGTACATTCGGTGATATAAGTATATTTTCATTTAATGGGAACAAAATCATTACCACTTCAGGTGGAGGAATGGTTGTCTCTAATGATGAGGCTGCAATTAAGAAAATGCGTTTCTGGTCTACACAATCTAGAGAAGCGGCTAAGCATTATGAGCATAAGGAAATTGGTTATAATTATAGAATATCTAACATTAGCGCGGGAATAGGGCGAGGACAACTACAGGCTTTAGAAGGATTTATTAAGAATCGAAAAGAAAATTATTACACTTATAAAGAGGGATTAAAGGAATTACCTCTTCAAATCATGCCCATTTCTGAACACGGTAGCCCGAATTATTGGTTATCGGTTGTAACTGTGAATATAAGCTCTTCCATTACTCCTGAATATATCATAGATCTACTTGGAACGAAAAATATTGAATCACGACCATTGTGGAAACCAATGCATATGCAACCATTATTCTCTGAAGCACCTATGTTCTATCATTTGGAGAGTGAATGTATTGGTAGACAATTGTTTGAATGTGGAATATGCCTTCCTTCGGGCTCATCCCTGACTAAAGTTCAACAGAGTTTAGTTTTACAAACTATTGATGAAGCTTTCTTATCGGTGCAACAATGAGGGTTCTATTCTTGACTCTTGCTTATCCAGAAGGTGAAAATTCAAGAAACTTATATGTAGACTTAATGCAGGAATTTTATGCGCGTGGTAATGAAGTCTATGTGATATGTCAGCGTGAAAAAAGATATGAAAAAGAAACTGAGCTTAATGAAGAGACCGGGATTCAAGTATTACGGGTGAGGACTGGCAATGTAACAAAAACTGGTTTTATTGAAAAGGGTATATCCACGCTACTAATTGAAACTCAGTTTAAAAAAGCTATTAAAAAGTATTTTAAACATATTAAATTTGATTTAGTTATATATTCTACTCCACCAATTACTTTTGTGAAAACTGTAGAGTATATAAAAAAACGTGATAAAAGCAAAACATATTTATTATTGAAAGATATTTTCCCTCAAAATGCAGTTGACTTGGGAATAATTAAAGAAAAAAGTTTAATAGGGCAATATTTTAGAGCAAAAGAAAAAAAATTGTACGGGATTTCTGATCATATTGGTTGTATGTCAAAAGCCAATGTTGATTACGTAATCAGTCATAATCCTGAGGTGGACACTGCTAAAGTTGAAATTTGTCCTAATTCTATTAATCCCCTAGCATTGTCAGTAATTTCTCCTTGGAAGAAAAGTGAGCTTAGGGAAAAATTTAATATTCCTGATAAGTCGGTACTCTATGTCTATGGAGGGAATTTGGGCAAACCTCAAGGAATTGATTTTCTAATTGAAGTTTTGAAATTGATTAAAGAGATGAAGAATATATTCCTTTTAATAGTTGGTTCAGGTACTGAATTTGATAAAATTAATAAATATTTAGTAGAAAGTAAGCAGACAAATGTGAGATTAGAAAAATACATGCTTAAGAATGAGTTTGACGAGATATTGACTATAGCAGATGTTGGACTTGTATTTTTAGATTCAAGATTCACCATACCGAATTTCCCCTCACGTATGAACTCTTATATGGAGTTTGCTTTACCTATCTTGGCTGCGACCGATGTTAATACGGATATTAATAAGATGTTTCAAGATGCAAATTGTGGATTATGGTCTCAAAGTGGGGATTTAAAGGGGTTCGAAAAAAATCTTGCAGTCTTAAACGAAAATGAAAAATTACGTACGGATATGGGCATGAATGGAAGGTTATATCTAGAGGCTAACTTCACCGTTGATAAATCTTATAATATTATAGTCTCTCATTAAAAAATGGATGTGGGGTATCAGCTTATGTTTACAGGAAAGACCTTGTTAATTACTGGAGGAACAGGTTCTTTTGGTAATGCAGTCTTAAAGAGGTTTCTAAACACAGAGATTAGTGAGATTAGAATATTCTCCAGGGACGAAAAAAAACAAGATGATATGCGCAAAGAATTGAGAAATGATAAAGTGAAATTCTTTATTGGGGATGTAAGAGATTATAATAGTGTGACAGCAGCAATGCATAATGTGGATTATATTTTTCATGCAGCGGCATTGAAACAAGTACCTTCATGCGAATTCTTCCCTATGGAAGCCGTAAAGACAAATGTTATTGGTACTGAGAACGTCCTCAACGCTGCAATTGCTTTTGGAGTGAAGAAGGTAGTATGTCTATCGACAGATAAGGCAGTATATCCTATCAATGCTATGGGCATCTCAAAAGCTATGATGGAGAAGGTTATGGTTGCCAAATCCAGAACTGTATCTCCTGAAGATACATTGATTTGTGGAACGCGTTATGGAAATGTGATGTGCTCCAGAGGTTCTGTTATCCCATTATTCATTGATCAGATTAAAAAATATGAAGATATTACAATTACAGATCCTGATATGACTCGTTATCTAATGTCCTTAGAAGATGCTGTTGAACTTGTGTTATTTGCCTTTAATAAAGCAGTACAAGGAGATATCTTTGTTCAGAAAGCGCCTGCCTCAACAATAGGAGAATTAGCCATTGCTCTAAAAGAACTGTTTCAATCAGATAGCCACACAAGAGTTATTGGAACTAGGCATGGTGAAAAGTTATATGAAACATTGCTTACACGGGAAGAAATGGCGAAAGCAACTGATTTGGGGAGCTATTATCGGATCTCTGCTGATACCAGAGATTTAAACTATGACAAATTCTTTGTAGAAGGCGATAAAGAAATTTCTGAGGGTTGGGAATACAATTCTCACAATACAGAAAGATTAGATATTCAAGGGATTAAAGAGCTCTTGTTAAGTCTAGATCTGATTAATAAAGAACTTAATGGCAGGGGCTAAGATAATGAAAACTGTTTTGGTAACAGGTGCCTACGGATTCATTGGTCGTAACTTGGTAGCGTCTTTAAACAGAAGAGAAGATATCGAGGTTATGAAGATTGACTCTAAGAATTCACTCCAAGAATTAGAAGAATATGCACATAAGGCCGATTTTATTTATCATCTTGCTGGAATTAATCGACCTGAAAATACTGAGGAATTCATGACTGGTAATTTGGGTTCCACTCAACACTTAATCAATATATTGAATTCGACCGGAAAGAAGACCCCAATACTTCTTTCTTCATCGATCCAAGCTGAGCAGGATAATGCCTATGGGAACAGCAAGCGCGCAGCGGAGGAAGCGGTTTCCGCTTATGGACATCAAAAGGGAGCTCGTACATTTATCTATAGACTACCAAATGTTTTTGGGAAATGGAGTAAACCTAACTATAATTCTGTAGTTGCAACTTGGTGCTACAATATTAGCAGAGAAATACCCATTCAGGTGAATAATCCAGAATCGGAAGTTAAGTTGGTTTATATTGATGATGTAGTTGAATCCTTCATAGCTGCACTGGATACTTTAAGTGGAACGTACTCAAGTGATTACTATGATATTTCACGCTCCTTTAATGTAAAGCTTAAAGACCTGGAAGCTAGCTTAGTATCATTTAAAATGAGCCGGAATACACTGGTTATTTCGAGTCTGAAAAGTGATTTTGAACGCTTTCTTTACAGTACTTATCTCTCATATTTGCCAGAGAACAATTTCGGATATGATTTGGAAATGAAACACGATAACAGAGGATGGTTAGCAGAGTTTATTAAGACTGAACATTCAGGTCAAGTATTTATATCCCGAACTAAACCAGGTATCACAAGAGGTAATCATTGGCATCATACTAAAGTGGAGAAGTTCCTTGTTATCGAAGGAGAAGCTGTAGTGAAATTCCGCCAGATTGAAGGCGAAGAAATCTTAGAATATCCGGTGAATGGATTATCTTTGAGAGTGATAGATATTCCACCGGGATACACACATTCCATCACTAATACAGGTACAACTGATGTAATAACCCTTTTCTGGGCAAATGAATTGTTTAATCCTGAAAAGCCAGATACTTATTACTTGGAGGTTTAAAGATGGTAAAACTTAAAGTTATGACAATCCTTGGCACCAGACCAGAGATCATTCGTTTGTCTGAGTGCATTAAAGCTTGCGATAGATATTTCAATCATATTTTAGTACATACAGGGCAGAATTGGGATTATACATTAAACGAAGTATTCTTCAATGAACTCGAACTTCGTCAACCTGATTACTTCCTTGAGGCAGTGGGAACTAATCTGGGCGAAACGATGGGGAATATAATAGCAAAATCGTTTGAAGTACTAGAGAAGGAAAAACCTGATGCTCTGCTGATCTTAGGTGATACTAATAGTGCACTTAGTGCAATTGCTGCCAAAAGACTGAAGATACCAATCTTCCACATGGAAGCAGGCAACAGATGTTTTGATCAAAATGTCCCTGAAGAAATCAATCGTAAGATTGTTGACCATATCTCGGATATCAATCTGCCTTATACAGAGCATTCCAGAAGATATCTTCTATCTGAAGGATTCCGTAAAGAACATATTTTTGTTACGGGCTCACCGATGCAGGAAGTTCTTCAAGCTCACATGGATAAAATTGATGCAAGTGATGTACTCGAACGGTTAAACGTGGAACCAGAGAAATATATAATTGTTTCCGCCCATCGTGAAGAAAATATTGATAATGAACAGAATTTCATGTCTTTGATGACTGCAATTAATAATATTGCCGAACAATATCAAATTCCAGTAATTTATTCTACGCATCCCAGAAGTATGAAATATATTGAGAAAAGAAAATTCAAATTTCACCCACTAGTTAGGAATATGAAGCCGTTTGGTTTTTTAGACTATAATAAACTACAAAAAAATAGCTATTGTGTCCTTTCTGATAGTGGCACACTTTCTGAGGAGAGTGCTATATTGGGATTTGCGGGTATATTATTAAGAACTTCTACTGAACGTCCGGAGGTTTTTGACAAGGGAACTGTTATAATTGGCGGGATTGATAAATCAGGTATTGAACAGTCAATAGAACTTGCGATCTCAATGAAAAATAATCAAGAAAAAATGGTTTTAGCCAATGATTACCAGGATAATAATGTTTCAGTTAAAGTAATCAAAATATTACAAAGCTTTGTGGGTATTGTTAATCGATCAGTATGGAATAAAACACAATAAAATGGCATTGAAGGGTTTGTTTTTTGATGAAAAATATTGTATTCGTAAATAATCCAGCGGCAACTAGTGGCGGAGCTTTGACAATTTTAAAGCAATTTATTCAACAAGTTGCTCAAAAAAATAAAAATATAAGTTTTTATATTTTTTGCTCATCTGATGATTTGATTGTTTATGAACGGGAAAACATTAAAATAATAGTGTTAAGCAGTACGAAAAATTGGATGTATAGAATGTATTGGGATTATATAGGATTAAAAAGATGGAGTATAAATAATAAAATATTTCCATCTATGATAATCTCACTACAAAACACGGGAGTATATAACTTCAAGAGGGTACCACAGGTGATTTATTTACATCAATCATTCCCATACTATCGAGAATATACATGGAGTCTTTTTAAAAGTGAAGAAAGAGCTTACTGGTTTTATAGAAATGTCTACAAGCATTTAATTCATTTATCATTAACAAAACAAACAAAAATTATAGTACAAAGTAATTGGTTGAAAAAAAGGGTTTCTAATATTCATAATTTAAATGTAAATGATATATTTGTTATCAAACCACATATAGAGGCTTTTGATAAGCAAACACAAGATGATAGCTATGAAAGTTTTATGTTCTTTCCTGCATCTGGGCAGTTATATAAAAATCATGAGATATTAATTAGAGCTTTGTCTATAATTAAGCAAAAATATCAAATGGAAGTTCCTATTGTTTTTACTTTGTCAAGAAAAAGTCAATATTCCATTCATTTATCTGCTTTAGCAAGTCAACTTGGGGTGGATAATCTAATTGATTTTGTTGGGGATTTGTCATATGAAGAAGTACTTGAATATTTCAGGAAAAGTAGATTAGTTGTTTTTCCAAGTTACATTGAAACGTTTGGCCTTCCTTTAGTTGAAGCTGCTTCGTTTAAGAAACCTATAATCGCTTCAGATTTAGAATATGCAAGAGAAGCATTAGAAGGTTATACAGGTGTTGAATTTGTAAGATATAATAATTCAAATGAATGGGCAGAAGCCATTTCTAATAACTTATTAGCATTAAATCATCCATCATATAGCTATGAAGGTGAATTTGACACAGATGATAAATGGAAAGCGATTTTCAGGGATATATTGGACTGATATATTATAGTAGATTCGACATTGATATTATGTATCCGCTGAAAATAACGTGTTAATGAGTAGAAAAGGAAGAGGTTGATATGGAAGATACGATAACAATTCTTATGGCAACATACAATGGAGAGAAATTTTTGAAAGAACAATTAGAAAGTATTCTTAAACAGAGTCATGAAAAATGGCGACTTATAATTCGAGATGACTGTTCAAAGGACAGTACACCAAAAATATTAAATGAATATAGTCAGAAAGACTCTAGAATTAAGTTTATATTGGGAGAAACAAATTTAGGTCCTGTTCTAAATTTTAATGAGCTAATAAAGCTGGCACTTAATTCAAAATATATCATGTTTGCGGATCAAGATGATGTATGGTTTGATTCTAAAATAGAAGTCTCTTTGGAAAATATTAAGAATATTGAAACAAGAATGGGTGAAGATATACCGATTCTTGTTTATTCGAAATTAAAGTATGTCAGTGAAGACCTTACTC
>NZ_LVYZ01000034.1:0-130617 GCF_001909095.1 Paenibacillus sp. P46E | reverse complement strand
AATGGATACAACTATGGATTGGCGCTGAAGAAAGATGGAAGCGTAGGAGTATGGGGAGGAACTAGCACAGATTTTAGGACCGTTAGTGGCCTAAGCGGTGCACAGGCAATCTCCGGGGGGATCAGAAATCATGTTATTTTGACAGATGGAAGTGTATGGTCCTGGATAAATGGCTCCCCAATTAAAGAGACTGGAATCAGCGAAGTTAATGCAATAGTGACAGGCAGATATCACATAGTAGTTACTAAAACTGATGGAAGCGCCTGGGCCTGGGGGAGTGATAACAGTGAAGGCCAGTTGGGAGATGGAACTACGGTGGCGCATAGCACACCGGCACTGGTGAAAGAAAATACTGCGCCAAAAGTGACCTTGACTTACCCGTTGGGAAGTGAGGAAGCGCCGGAGGAAATAATAATTGGAAAGCCATTAATTAAATGGAGTCAAAACGATGCTGCATTGACTCTTTTCACAGCTTATCAAGTTCAGATACTGAATGAAACGGGCGATGTTGTTGAGGATTCAGGTGAGCTGGTACAGAATTCGACATCAGCTACTGGATCGTGGCTTGTAATTAACTCACTTCCAGAGTATGAACCTCTTAGGGTTCAAGTGAGGGTAAAGGATCAGCAGGTTTGGTCAGAATGGTCGGAAAAGAAATGGTTTGTAATATACAATGCTTTAGGTGCCAAACTAAACAATAATTTGTCACTTGAGAAGTTCTCGGTCGTAGCCGGTGAACGTGCAACAGTAAGGGTGAGTGTGTATGACAATGTATATGCGGTTGATTCGAATATTTTGAATGGAACATTAAAAGTGAAAATCTCAGGTTATACTGTAGCATCAGCAGGAAGTTCTGGACAATTTGGAGATAAAGAACTTTCAACTGATGGAGAAACTATAGTTAATGTTCTATTTACTAACGGGGTTGCTGAGGTTCCTTTAATCTTGAATGTACCCGGAAAACAAAAGATTTATTATGAAGTTCTTGACATAGTAGATAGTATGAAAAAATTGGAAATCTATGTTATACCTTCTGAAGTACAGAAACAGACTTTAAACACAGAAATCAGCTTTCTTTATTTGAAAGAGCAATTATCCAAACCAATTCCTATCATTGTTGTAGAAAATTTGAATCATAGATATAAAAATATGAAATTTTGGCTATAGCTCTTCTTGCTTCAAACCACCGAATGAATCTATAACATATTTGAGTCTCCAAAAAAATGCTAAACCGCCCAACCTGATTAAAACAGGAAAGGTGGTTTAGTTTTTTTAGTCGCTCTATTCCTCAACCGTCTTCACCGAACTCGGCGTGTTCTTGTTCTTATACACCCACATCGCATACTCCAGCGGGCGCATCAACGCCTTGCGGTAGGTGCCGCTGTCGCCGGAGCGGGCGAAGACTTCGCGGGCGGGCTTGGGGTTGACCTCCAGCACGTAGATGTGTCCTTCGCGGTCAATGGCGAGGTCCAGCGCCAGCTCGCACAAGGCACCGAAGCTCTCCTCCAGAAAGGCTGCGGCGTCGAGGCCCAGCTTCTCTGCGGTCTTCATGGTTTTGCCGGCCTTCTCTTCGCTGCCGAGCCATTGTTTCAGCAGGATCTCGGCGCGGATGGCATGGCCGCCGCCGTGGAGATTCGAGGTGACGCTGCGGGCGGCGCCCACGCGGCCGGCCATGCCGGTCAGCTCCCAGGCGCCCTGGCCGTTCTTTTGCACAAGCATGCGGTAATCGTGGTAGCGTCCGCTCGGCAGGCGCAGCGGGATACCCTGCTGGACCAGGAACCGTCCGCCGAGGCACCACTGGCGCACTATAGAATCCAGACGGCTCAGCGACACCTTCCGGGGCGCGATGATCTGCCGGCTCTGGCGGCGTCCCTGGATATCGTATAGGGATTTACCTTGGCCCTGCCGTTCGATCCGCAGGATGCCGCGTCCACCCGTGCCGTTGATCGGCTTGACATAGACTACCGGACTGGATTTCAGCATCCGGTGAAGGTCAGCGGAGGACTGATACAGCAACGTTTCCGGCATGTGCTGCCGGAAGCGGCTCCGCTGCGAGAAGGTCTGGTGGACGGTCCATTTATTGCGCAGCGGCCGGTTCAGGAAGGTCAGGTGATTGTACCGCGCGCGGAAGTGCAACAGCTGCTGGAAGCGCTGGCTGCGCTGGATCCGGCAGCGGTCATAGATCATATTCGGAAGGGAGCGCCATTTGCGCGACCATGTTCCGCTTTTCACATCGTAGACGAGAGCATTAATCTGATCTTTACTGGCGTGCACATCGGCGGGGGTGAATACAAATACATCCAGGCCAATCCGGCTGCCTTCAATAATCATCCTCCGGTATACGCTTTTCTCTTCAAGCTGCCTTGCTTCGTTCAAATAGAGCGTAAGGATGCCTAAGACGGGTTCTGGCACAGGAGTTCACCTTCTTGTGGAAGAGTTGTGGACGGGCTGCCTGGGAGAAGCGGCGAACGGAGCAGCAGTGTGGGTTTGCCGGTAGGGCCATCGTGTAGTGCCACGGCCACAAGCCCTGTATTGAAGCACATCTTCAGGCTTGCCGTATTGTCGCAGGCTACAGTGCATTCCAGACTGCCCAGGCGTTCGAGCTGTGCGGACAGCAGCGCTGTTCCGGTATGACGGTTCCGGTACAAGGGGTGGACGGCAACAAGGCTGGCATCCTTGCCGAAGCCGGACACGAAGCTGACACCGGCAAGCTGTCGCCCGTTCTGGCCGCGTACCGTGGCAACCAGTAGTGACACGCCAGGCTGTGACAGCTGCTCTGGTGTAAGCCGGGCCAGCACTCTGCAACCACGAAACGTGATTCGCCGCTCACCGTGCTCCCTCAAGAACTCCAGCAAACCCGCCAGCCTGATGTTCCACCGCACCGGGTCACTGTCACATATGGAGGATATCTGCATGGTGGTCACTTCCTTTACTGGGTTACTTGGACTACTTGCTCTGACGGGACAGATGTTGACCGTAATGAAAGATCCGTTCCAGCGACAGCTTCCGGATTGCGGGCTCATCGAATTTCATTGGACGGGAGTTGGCCTCGAAGAACCACAGTCCGCCTTCCTCATCCACACCCAAATCCATGGACATCTCTCCAAGCATGGTTTCCGATGCCCGCTCAATTTGCCGGGCGATCAGCAGTGCGGTCGTAGGGACATTCTTCAGAATAGCTGTCGTCCGCTCGGTACCGAAGGTGCCTTCCAGCATAGCGGCAGGCTCCTCAATGCTGCCTCCCCGCGGAACATGGGTCGTAATGCTCCGGGCCCCAGCCAGCCGTGCGCCGATTCCGGTTACTGCCCAGGCCCCTTTGCCATTCTTTTGAAGAAGCACACGCAGATCGAAAGGGCGGCCGCGGTGTGCGGCAAGCGCAATCGCCTGTTGTACAATATAGCGTGAGCCTCCCCGTTCCCGACCGATCCGTGCCCAGAGACGCTCAAGGGAAGCTGCTTTATAGGTCACGTTTTTTTTGCCGCTCTGAATTTGCAGGCGGTAAGGCAGGCTGGTGTCCAGGCGATACTTCAGACGCATGATCCCTTTGCCCGCTTTTCCGTTCTCTGGTTTGAGATAGAGGCTGTCATGATTCTTCAGCATCGCAACCAGCGTATTTGCGCTGCGCAAACGTCTTGTTTTGGGGACATGCTTAGAGGTGGCACGTGACTCCTTCAACCATTCAAACAAATTCCACTTATTAAAAAAGCTGGGATTGTAGAGGTGGATTTCAGGATGCTCCAGACATTCTGCTATTTTGCGGGCGACAGGTGCTTTTTCCTCGTCTTCACGGTTTGGAATCCGGTTATATATGACCTGCGGCAATGGCATGGGGGTACTGTACCAGATCTTGCCGCTGGGGGAGGGAACGTAGCCGTTCACCACCCGCTCATCCAGTTTCAGATCGCGGACGGTGACGACATACACCCAATATCCCATTTCCTTGCCGGTACGGATAATATCACGGAAGTTTTCGCGGTTGCCGCGGAATTGCCGCAGCCGGTCGCTGGTTGTCAGAATGGCGATCACAGGTTTGCCGGGGTCGGGAATTCGGCTGTTCACAATTCATCCCTCCTGCGGAATTTGCTGAGGTACAGACAATGCTCCAGAATATGCTCGACGGAAGCTTTGCCCTCAGCACGCAGGGAAGGGTGGCGGAAGATTGAGCGTCCCGGTTTGGCGTTTGCCTCAAACATCCAGATGTCCTCATCCTGGTCAATGCCAAGGTCAAAACCGATTTCACCGATCAGATGCCTGTGTTGTATCTCTAGAGATTCGGCAAGCTTGACAGCCGTTGTTTTGGCCCGCTGTAATACTTCGTCGGCTCTGGCCCCGAAGACTCGCCCTAGAGCCTGCTGCGGAGTAAGCAGTGCGCCGCCGTTCTTGAGATGGGTGGTGACACTGCCCCGGCCGGCTTTTTTGGCGCCGATTCCGACGACAACCCACTGATTACTGCCGTTCTTGTGCATGTGAAAACGGAAGTCGATCGGGCAGCTGTCAATTTCAATCAGCCGGATGCCCTGCTGCACCACATAGCTTTGCAGACTTTGGCCGTGCCGGCCCCGCAGCATCCGCATCAGGCTGTCGAAGCTGGCGAAGCGCAGAAGCACATTTTTACCGTTCTTCCGGTAGCGGGCGAAGTAGCCCTTCTTCGGCAGATAGGTCAGCCGGTAGATCCCATGCCCCAGGCTGCCCGCTGAAGGTTTGTAATATACGAAATGATGGCGGTCGAGCATATCCCGCATCTGCTCCGGGCTCGGGTTGCTGTGCGTTTCAGGCACGAAGCGGCTCGCCGCGCTGTCATTCTCAAGCAACCGGTATATATCCGATTTGTTGAAAAAACTCCAATTGAAATAGGGGATCTTCTTCCGTCCAAAACGTTCACGCAGCTGGTTGATGTAGGGAGAAGTCTCAGCTCTCCGGCTGGGGAGCCGGTTGTAGACGACATCCGGAAGCGGGACCAGCTTGCGCTCGAATTTACCGCTGGCGTTCAGGAAATAGCCATTGACCTGCTCCTGCTGCCAGTCAATGTCCCGCGGCATAAACGCGAAGATGTAGCATTTGTTGCTTCCTTCCCGCAGCAGCTGCTTGATGAAGCCGGTACGGGAGCCAAAAGGCTGTGCCGAAGAAGCCGGACCGTCGGTTAGCACGCCGACAAGCGGACCGAGCTGAACTTCATCATTCTGCAGATTTCGCAGATAGACGCCGCCGGACTTTGGAATTTTGATTGCACTCTTCACACCCGAGGCGAGAAAAAGATGTTTACCGGCGCGTTTGATCGGCTTAATCATCGCCGGGATCGCATCTTTGCCCAGCCGCAGGCGGATATTTTTCTTACCGGTCAGTTTCAGGCTTCTCATCAGTTCACCCGAGACGTAGACTACTCTTTGGGGCTGCTTGGTAAAATGAACATTGCAAAAAGTGAGACCCATTTATGAATCCTCCTTAGGAACCATTGATTTCATTCTCCCGTTAATAACGGAGCGGTTCAGCGGCGAACACGCGGGTGTTCGCCGCAGAAGTAAGCAGCAGATGCCTGGTATAGCGCAGCGGGTTCTCGGCGGCGAGCCTAGCAGCCCGGCGGTCGCCCGTCAGCCGGAACACCGTGCGCCCTGGTTTGGAATTGGCTTCGAGCAGATAGATTCTGCCGGCGGGGTCCAGGCCGAAGTCGAGACCCAGCTCACCGAGTCTGCCGCAGGCCTCCTCCAGCAAGGGAGGCAGAAGAGCTGCTGCCGCGGCCAGCTCCTGCAGCAGCTCTTCTCCGGACTTACCGTATTCTGCAAGCAGGAACGGCAACGGAGCGACGGCTGTCCCTCCGCCATGCAGATTCGAAGTAAGTGAATCCGGCCTGCCCAGCCGAACAGCCATGCCGGTCAGCATCCAGGCGCCATGGCCGTTCTTTTGCATAAGCACGCGCACATCGAACGGCAGGCCGCGACGGTCTGTCAACTGCAGATAAGGCTGTATAATATAGCGGCGCGAGCCGGTGAAATCCTGGACCCAGCCCAGACCTTCATCCAGCGAGCCGAACACATGTTGAAAAGGAAGGTTAGCCCCATCCCGTCCGCGAAGGCTAATGCCTCCGCCTTTGCTTCGGGGTAACCTTACAGCATGAAGTGTGCGTTTGCCGTGCGAGCCGGCCCGTGGCTTCAGGAACACGCCTTGTTCTCTTTCCGCAAGCATGGTTCCGAGCTCCCCGGTATCCTTGTAGATCCGGGTCTCGGGCAGAAGACCGGCAGCCCTTCGGCTGCGCCGGAGTATTTCGTAGACGCCCCATTTATCCGGAATTCCGCGCGACCAGGGGAGGGAGCGTGAAAGGGCGGCCAAGGCGGAGGAAGCTGCTCTTTTCTCCTGCGGACTTGTAATCAGGCAACGGTTGTACAGGACATCCGGGGCAGAGGTGCATACAGACTTCCATTGCCCATCCTCCCAGGTATATCCGTTGACGGTTCGGCCGTCGCTGGCTACGCCATACGGGTGGAACACAATGACCTGGAGATCGTACAGCGGGGCCGCCCGGCACAGCCTTGTGCAGAACTCCGGTTCTGCGATAGGGGGATTCCCATGGCTTCGCCCTGTCATAATGCCTAGTAACCCCAATGCGGTCTCCGTCATGATGTCCTCCTTATAACCCGGCCAGATAGCGGCAATATAGAATCATTTGCTTCACAGACGGCCGGATCTTCTGATCGTTCAGCGGGGTATTGTCGTTCTTGGATGGCTTGGAATTGACCTCCAAAAGCCAAATTCTCCCGGATTGGTCCAGAGCGAGGTCGATACCCAGCTCTCCGAAATGCGCGGGAATGTAGGTTTCTACACCTCTGGCGATAGCCAGAGCCGCCCGGGGCAGCTGGACCTGCGAGCTCTCTTTTACACCAGAGGGCAGATTACTCTTGGTGATTGCTTCCCGAACAGTGCTAAGCGTCCCCCCGCGGGCCAGATTGGAGACGAAATGATTGCTTCCGGCCGTACGGGCGACAATGGAGGTGACGCCCCATTTGCCGGTACCGTTCTTTTGCACAAGAGCTCGGAAATCGACAGGCCGCCGCCCCAGCTCCATCAGGTTCAGACCTTGCTGAATCTGATAACGTGTGGTCTTCATCTTGGGAGCGAAGGACTGGAACAGCTTGGTCAGGCTGGGATAGCTTTGTTTGCGGGTACCCAGCGGTGTAGTGGACAACAGCTGGTAGCCACCGCCCTCTTCCTTAGAAATGCGCAGAATTCCTTTGCCGAGACTGCCGCGAACCGGTTTGAGGAACACACTGTTGTAGGTGCCGCACATCTTCTTTAACACGGCAAAACCTTTCAGGGCATGGGATTCCGGTAAATATCTCTGCAGCGTGGCATCTTGCGCCAGCGCTTCAAATACTTCTGTCTTGTCAAGAAATTTTTCATTGAAAAAGTGTGTACCATAGCGGGATTTTACATCGGCCAGAAAATGCTGTACGCTAGGTTTGTTCTCTACCTTTCGCGTTGTAAGCCGATTGTTGATCACATCGGCAACAGGAAGACTCAGCTTCCGCCAGCCCTCATCGTATACCCAGCCCTGAATGGAGGAACTGCGCGCTTCCAGTGCTTCAGGGGTGAAGAAATAGACATAGGCGCCTTGCGCATGGCAGGCATGGGTAAGCTCCCGGCAGAACATGGTGATCGGGCCGAACAACCGGTCAGGATGATCCGGGTAGTCACGGCTCACCAGTACACCGATCATCGGCCCGAGGCGCAAGGTACGGCTTCCCGGACTGTAGGAGACATTGAGCGTAAGCCGCTGTCTGAGCCCGAGCCGGCGGGCCAGTGCTTCGCTGACACGCAGACTATCGGTTTTGGGAACCGGAATGACCGTAACCTCCTGACGGAATGACCCGAAGGTGAGCTGGATGGAGCCATGCGCCGGTATTTTGAGCCTCTTGATGGATTTGTCGCCAAGCATTACAGCGTTTTCCTGCAGGATGCCCGAGTGGACCGTGTGGACCGGGATCTTGAACTTAGACATCGTGGATCTCCTTCCGGTAGGCAGCATGATGCCGGCTATTGAATCTTTAGGGTTACATATCATTCATCATATGGAGACATCTGACCCTTGGTGATTGACCTATTCTTTATACTCACAAAACTTTAGGAGGAACTAATATGAACGTAATTGACAAGGCGCATGAATTGGCGCGTGCCATTAAAGACAGCAGCGAGGTCGCAGATATCGCAAGCGCAATGAAGGTGATTGAAGCGGATCAGGAGAGCAAGCGTATGCTCGATAACTTCCGCCAGAACCAGATTGAACTGCAGCAACGGATGATGAGCGGAGAAATGCCTCCACAGGAGGAAATGGAGAAGATGGAGAAGCTGTTCGAGGTGCTGAACCTGAATCTGGGCATCCGCAGATTGTTCGATGCGGAACGACGTCTCAGTGTGGTTATTGAGGATGTGAACAAAATCATTACAGACAGCCTGTCGCAAATGTACGGCGGGGCACAGTAGTCTCTCAGTCTGTATGATACCTGCACCATCATGAAAAAACGGGGGTCGTCCTTTAGCCTATGCGGCTGGAGGACGGCCCCCGTTTTGGTGTTTCAACCTAAATTCAGCAGCGGCAGGCTAGTCCTGCTTGCCCTCCACTGCGCACAGCAGAATTCCGGCAGCCAGAGCGAGACGGCGGTCAAGCAGGCCTTTGCGGTCCTCGGAGAAGTCGGCGATAATTTTGGTGACAAAGGGATTGAAGTTCTGCCGGAAAGCAGGAATGGTAACGTCCCTGAGCTCAATGTTATATTTTTGCGGAATCAGTGTAATGACACGCCGCAGCAGCGCCATAAGGGCACTGTCTTCCTTGATCAATCCGATTTCAGAATCGTGACTGTCCAGCAGAATCCATTCATCCTTCACAATCGATTTGAGCCCTTTGCGGCGCAGTGCGCCGAGATGCTCGCCAGTCTCCGAGTCATGCACATCATAGGTGGCGCTGAAATCAATGACATTGCGCGCCTTGATACGCAGCAGTTCCGTTGTCATACTCTCGTCGTTGTAGATGGAAATATCTTCTTTCAGCTTGAAAGCCTTCATTTGCGAATACAGCACAAGCTCCTCTGAGCTGTTGTAGATATGCAGTTTGGCTCCCATGATGGAGAATACCTTTTTACGGATTATGTACTCGGAATAGTTAAATGCATTGTTCAATGGAAATCCCTCCCTGGAATGTATCCATCATCTCATACCACAGCGGTCCTTGCTATAAGCAAAACTCACCTTCGCATCTTTTTTCATGACTTGTCTCATAATTCAGTTAGCGGGTTCATAGAGTAGAGATATAGATTCAATTGAACAACTCTTGAGAGAGAAGGAGCGGTCTTCATGAAAAAAAGAAACAAATTCAAGCATGTCATCTACATGCTGGCGGCACTGGCCATGCTGCTCTACGCGCTGCCGCAGCTGTCTTTTCAGAACGGTCCCGGCTGGGTGCTTGGTTTCGGTGTCGTCTGGTGTATTTTTGCCTTTCTGGTCATTGCTTCACATCTGCATTTCATTATCGGCGTGGATGAAGAGAAGCACAAACGGCTGGAGGCTGTCCGCAAGCATAAGCTGGAACAGTGGCAAAACAAATGGAAGGATGAACCGGCCAGAGTGTCGCAAAGATCCTGAGTATGAGAATTGCAGATATGTCCATCCTCTGAGTCCGCTGCAGCAGCGGGATCGGGGGATTTTTCATAGGGTTCCCTCAGCGGACATCAGGTTTTCCACTGGATAATCCATGCTATCCAAATGCCCGGACAAGCGGTTGTGCTCCTGTGTTCCGAACGTGTATAATGGGTACAGAATAGTACAGATCGGAGCATGGGGGTGTAACAGTTGGAAGGTCAAGTCGATAACATAACCAAGCATGAACAACTGCTGCAACACATCGAAAGCCTGAAGGTAGGGACCAAAATTTCCGTCCGCAAGCTGGCAAAGGAAATGGGCGTCAGTGAAGGTACGGCATACCGTGCAGTGAAGGAAGCCGAGAATCTAGGCATCGTCATTACCAAGGAGCGGATCGGCACAGTCCGGGTGGAAAAGAAACCCCGTAACATCTCCGACCAGTTGACCTTCGGGGATGTGGTTGATATTGTAGAAGGCCATGTGCTGGGCGGAGCGGACGGACTGAACAAACATCTGCATAAATATGTTATTGGGGCCATGAAGGTGGATGCGATGATCCGCTATATTGATGCGGACAGCCTCCTGATCGTCGGGAACCGTGAGGATGTGCACTCGCTTGCACTGGAGCAGGGAGCAGGGGTGTTGGTGACCGGGGGCTTCGGGACAAGCCGTGACGTCAAGGCACAGGCCGATGAATTGGATCTGCCTGTGATTTCCTCGCGGCATGATACGTTTACGGTGGCGTCGATGATTAACCGGGCGATTTTTGACCGGCTGATCAAGAAGAAAATTATGCTCGTTGAAGATATCGTTGATAACAAGCCTCGCCTGAACATACTCAAAATTTCCAGCACGGTCGGCGAGCTCCGTCAGCTGTCCTTGGACAGCGGGGAACAGCGCTTCCCGGTAACGGATGAGTGGAACCGGGTCATTGGGATCGTGGGCCGCCGCGATGTGGAGGAGCTTGCCGAGGGGGTAAGTATTGAGAAAGCCATGGTCCGCAGCCCGATTACTGCCGGACTTCAGACCTCGCTGGCATCGGCGGCCCAGATTATGATGTGGGAGGGTATTGACTTCCTGCCGATCGTTGACCGCAACCGTAAGCTGGTCGGCTCGCTGACCCGCAGAGAAGTATTGCAGAGCCTGCGGGACGCCAGCAACCAGCCTCAGCTCGGAGAAACCTTCGATCATCTGATCTGGAACGGCTTTGCCGATGAGCGGGATGAGGAGGGGAAGCTTTTTTTCCATGGCTTTATTACCCCGCAGATGGCAACGGACCTGGGGACTATCTCCGAAGGTGTATTGTCTACACTGATGACGCTCTCTGCCTTCAAGGCAGCCAAGGATATCACGGGCAATGATTATGTGCTTGATAACATGTCTACCTACTTTATCCGTCCGGTTCAGATCGAGCACTCGATTATGGTGATGCCGAAGCTGCTGGAAATTAGCCGCCGGTCCTGCAAAATGGAAATCGAAATCAGCCACTTGGAAACCCTTGTTGCCAAAGCGGTACTGCTGCTGCAATCGATAGATCATGGCTGACGGTCGCGGATTCCGATAAGCAGACCAGCAAGCGAGTGTTATCAATTGCCGGCTGTGACTAGTTTCAACTATGGACTCTTATAAATATAAGTTCAGCTATACTTGTCAAAAAGACTATCCCGTGCGCCGGAGATAGTCTTTTTGCGATACAACCCATTACACATATACGATACAGCCGTTATCCTCCAGCCTCTGCAGCCAGCCCGGAACGGTTAACTCATGATTCCAGCGCAGATCCAAGCGTTCCAGACCCTCGATTTCCAGTAAAGATTCGGGGAGTTCCGTCAGATGATTACTTCTCAAATCCAGCTCTAATAGATTCGTCAATCGTCCGATTCTCTCAGGGAGCCCAGAAAGCCGGTTATTCCGCAGATTCAGCCTCCGCAGCCTGGTACATTCGGTTACAGATTCCGGTACATGAAGCAACTGATTATCTTCAGCATCCAATACCCGGAGACGCGGCAGTCCGCCGAATATCTCCGGGAGTCCGGAGAGACGGTTTTTTTTGAGATGCAGTTCCCTAAGGTTAACGAGTTTTCCGCAAGCTTCGGGTAAGGCAGTTAATTGATTGTTCATGATCCGCAATTCGACCATTCGGGTAAGACCGCCAAGCTCAGCAGGTAATTCCGTAAGTGAATTATCGCTAAGGTTCAAATATTTCAGCTTATCCAGTTGTCCTATTTCAGGAGGGACGGTGTGGAAACGATTGTTATGGAGATATAGGTAGTCTTCCAGCTGAGCCAGCTTTCCAATTTCCGCTGGAACCGTTTCGATTTGGTTATGGCCGAAATCAATCATTTTGACCTTGCAGAGGGTTTGGATTTCAGGTGGAATGCTCTGAAGTCTATTACCGGAAAGATTCAAGATTTCCAGATTGTGCATCAGAAATACCTCATCGGGAATGCTGCTGAACATATTGTCATAAAGATTCAGATCGGTTATTTCACTTAAGGGCTGATCCAGCTCCGGCATTACTGCCAGCCTGCTGTGGGATCCATCGATTTTCACGGGGTTACCTCCTGGGTATCATCTTCATTTTTCAAGCTTTGTAGAATCCATAGCTTCGCAGCCCGGAAAAAATGTTGAATGCCCCAATCAGCAGAAACACTGCCTCGATAATCACATTAACCGTGGAGCCGCGGAACACAAACATACAGATCAGGGAGAGCGATACCAACATGGCGCCAAGCAGAATGTTCATGATCGAGCGTTTGACTCCTTTTTCCAGCGGGTCCTGCGCTCTGCGGGAATAGAAGCTGTAGACGGCGGCACCAATCAAACAGACCATCATCAGAATGAACAGCACATATTTGATGAACAGAATCATGGACAGGCAGCTCCTTTGTAGCCGGATAGTATAAGCCGTGTTTTGCCAACTATTGTACCATGATTGTCCTCAGCTGCGTCTATAGGGACTGATTTCAACCCAGATTTGCAGTACGCCTTCCATAACGAGCATAGTGCGGATGCGGACAGCGTATTCCTTTTCGCGCACAATATAGATTTTGCCATCCAAAAGAAGCCGGGCCAGCTTGCCGTCAGTGTCAATATCGAACATGCTGCGCCCGCGCATCGGCTCAAGGTCTGTGCTCATTTTGCGGATGATTTCCTTCATAGTGACGGGATCAAGAGATGCAGCGCCTTCTTTCCCCGTGCTTTCCTCTGTGCGCAGTTTAATTTCCCGGATCACAGTAGAGGTGTTGTTGTATTTCTTGAGTGTCTGGATATCCTTGCGGTACTGCTCGATCTGCACGCGGAGAGACTGATTATTCAGCCAGAGTACATTATAGCCCATATGAAATATGGCGTTATAGATGATGCTTCCCACAACCATTCCCAGCACGAAGACGGCGGAAATCTGCGAAAAGCGGCGGTAGCGCTGGAAGGGAGGAACCCTCATGTCCTGCTCACCCCTTGCCGCACACCCATTTGACCAGCTCGCTGCCCATATGAGCGCCTAGAAAGGCGAAGACTAAATAAAGAACTTGCTTGATGGCTGGTGAGAGATTGCCGCCCAGCATGTTGCTCTCAATGACCCGCATCGGGTCGATAGTTCCACCGACGGCTGCGGCAAGTGCCCAGATCTTAATGCGGTCGGCCACGTCCAGCATAGTTTGTGTCGGCGGCTGAAGCGAGACGATAGCCCCCATACCGCCCAGCATGGCTCCTCCCAGCACTATCCCGAAGGCAATAAAGAAATCGAGGACGGCTTTGCTCAAAAAAATATTCATACCCAAAAGCCCCTTTCCGAACCAGGCCGTACTTGACTCAGCCTGTCCCTGTGTTCTTTCTTCATTCTATGGGCGGGTCCCCCTTGAATATGATAAAATAGTTTCATCTTATGTTTTGATTTTGGAACCTGAAGGGAAGTGGGGATATGAGCCCTTTCGTGCATTTGCATGTGCACAGCGAGTACAGTTTACTGGACGGGGCGGCACGCATTACAGATCTGGTGCGCCGTGCCGGCGAATATGGCATGAAATCGCTGGCGCTTACGGATCATGGAGTAATGTATGGGGCAATCCCCTTTTATAAAGCGTGCAAGGCCAGCGGTATCCAGCCGATCATCGGCTGTGAAGCCTATTTGACTGCTGGCTCGCGTCGTGAGCGGGGCAGCCGTAAGGATCAGCCGATCTACCATCTGATCCTGCTCGCAAAGAATGAGACCGGATACAAAAATTTGATGCGGCTGGTGTCCATCGGCCATCTGGAGGGCCAACACTATAAGCCTCGCATTGATATGGAATCCCTTGCCGCCCATGCCGAGGGTATCATCTGCTTAAGCGCCTGTCTTGGCGGTGAGGTCCCGCAGCATCTGCTGCATGGACGCGAAGAAGAGGCGCGCAAAGCGGCGCTCCGGTACAAGGAGATTTTTGGCGAGGATTTCTATCTGGAGCTGCAGGATCACGGGATTCCTGAGCAAAAGCGGGTGAACCCGCAGCTGATTGCCCTCGCTTCTGAATGCGGCATCCCGCTGGTAGCCACCAATGATGTCCATTATCTGGCCAAAGAGGACGCGGAGGTCCAGGATGTGCTGATCTGCATCGGCACCGGGAAGACCGTTGATGACGAGGAGCGTCTGAAGATTGGAACCGACCAGCTGTTCCTCAAGAGCGGTGAGCAAATGGGCGCGTTGTTCCCGCATGTGCCGCAGGCGCTGGCGAACACACTCCAAATTGCCGAGAAGTGCAATCTGGAGCTGACCTTTGGCGAGCATATCCTGCCGGCCTATTCTCCGCTGCCTGAAGGCATGGATGCTGCCGCCTATCTCCGTGAGCTCTGCTGGAACGGGCTGGAAGCCCGCTATGCGGATACACCGCGCTGGTCTTCGCCAGAAGAGAAGGAAGCGGCCGGGAAGCGCTTGGCTTATGAGCTGGGCGTGATTGAGAACATGGGGTTCAGCGATTATTTTCTGATCGTATGGGACTTCATTGCCTTTTGCCATCGCAACGGGATTGTTACAGGTCCGGGAAGAGGTTCCTCCGCAGGCAGCCTGACCGCCTACTGCCTGCGGATTACTGATGTGGACCCGCTGAAGTACAACCTGCTCTTCGAGCGGTTTCTTAATCCCGAGCGTATAACGATGCCGGATATTGATATCGACTTCAGCGACGAGCGCCGGGATGAGGTTATCGCGTATGTAGTGAATAAATACGGCAAAGAGCATGTGGCGCAGATTATCACCTTCGGAACGATGGCTGCCAGAGCGGCAGTGCGTGACGTGGGCAGGGCACTCAATCTGCCCTATAACGAGGTGGACAAAGCGGCGAAGCTGATCCCGGGGCAGCTGGGAATCAGCATCACCCGGGCACTGGAGGGGGCGCCGGAGCTGAAGGCGCTCTATGACAGCAATCTGAAGATCAAAGGCCTGCTTGACATGGCGATGAAGGTAGAGGGCATGCCCCGTCATGCTTCGACCCATGCGGCAGGTGTCGTGATCTCCAAGGGGCCCCTGACCGATGCCGTACCGCTTCAGGCCGGCAATGAGAGCACAGCGCTGACCCAGTATTCCATGGAGCATCTGGAGAGCGTGGGACTGCTGAAGATGGATTTTCTGGGGCTGCGCACGCTATCCATTATTGAGCGCAGCATGAACTGGATTACGGAAATGACCGGCAGTGCTCCGGATTTCCGCATCATTCCCGATGATGATCCTCTAACCTATGAGATGCTGAGCGCAGGAGAAACCACCGGGGTCTTCCAGATGGAGTCTGCAGGGGTACGGCGTGTTCTTAAGGATATGAAGCCTACAGGCTTCGAGGATATTGTATCGGTGGTGGCATTGTACCGTCCCGGTCCTATGGAGTTCATCCCTAAATATATCGCAGGCAAGCATGGCCAGATCGAAGTGGAGTATCCGCATGCCGATCTGAAGCAGATCCTGGATGATACCTACGGTATAATCGTCTATCAGGAGCAGATCATGCAGATTGCTTCGCTGATGGCAGGGTTTTCGCTCGGAGAAGCGGACCTGCTGCGCCGGGCGGTCTCCAAGAAGAAGCGGGAGACACTTGACAAGGAGCGCGGCCATTTCGTGCAGGGCAGCCTTCAGCAGGGCTATACAGAGGCGGATGCCAATGCCGTCTATGATATGATTGTGCGGTTTGCCAACTACGGATTCCCGCGCGCCCATGCAGCAGCCTATGGCGTGCTGGCTTTCCAGACGGCCTATCTCAAGGCTCATTATCCCGTCCAGTTCATGGCAGCCATGCTGACGGCTGTGATGGGGACCCACCGTAAGGTGGCGGAATATGTACTGGAATGCCGCCGCAGCGGGATCGGTGTGCTGCCGCCGGATGTCAACGAGAGCGGCGTATTGTTCACTCCCGTCCCGGGCGAAGGTGTAGGGCATATCCGCTTTGGACTGGCAGCTGTCAAGAATGTCGGCACCCTGGCCGTGGAGAATATTATGGAGGTCCGCAAGGAGAGGCCGTTTGACAGCCTGCTCGACTTCTGCCGCCGCGTGGATCTCCGCGTCTGCAACAAACGGGTGGTGGAGTCTCTGCTACAGGCGGGAGCGTTCGACCGGCTTCCGGGTCATCGTGCCCAATTGCTTGCCATGCTGGATGAGACCGTGGATGCCGCACTGAAGTGGCGTAAGGAACGCGACGAGCTGCAGATTCAGCTCTTCGACGATCTGATAGAAACGCCGAACTGGGAAATCCGCTACCCGGATATTCCAAATTTCACGGTTACCCAGCAGCTGGAGCTGGAACGCGAGCTTCTCGGGCTCTATCTGTCCGGGCATCCGCTGGACGATGCCTCAGAGCTGCTTGAGGAACCGGGCATGCAGCGGCTCATGGATCTGGGCGAAGCGGCGGATGAGAGCCAGACCGTGACAGCGGGCATGGTCGTGTCCGTCAAGGAAATCACCACGAAGGCCGGCAAGGCAATGGCCTTCGTGGAATGGGAAGACCAGATTGAGCGCTGCGAGGTCGTACTCTTCCCTGAGGTCTGGAAACGCAGCCGCGCCCTGATCGTGAAGGGCGCTCTGCTGGCCCTGCGCGCCAAGGTGCAGCAGGAGGATGAAGGCTTCAAGCTGCTGGCCGAAGAGGTCGCGCCGCTTGGCGCGGACACGCTCCGCGGCCTGCTGCAGCGCCGCAGCGCAGCCGCCGCCCGGGCCGGAGGCCCCGGGCGGGCGGCCACAGCCGGAGCGCCCGCCCGGGCTCCGGCGCAGCTAGCGGGCGCCGGCGGCACCGGCGCCTCCCGCAGCAACGCCGGCGGCGGAGCCCCGCCGGCAGCAGCCGCGCCGCGCGCCGCTGCTGCGGCTGCAGCAGCCGCCCCGCGTCCGGCGCAGGGACCCGGCGGCCAGCCCGGCCCGGCCGCCGGAGAGGCCGCTGCCCGGGACTCCGGGGCAGCGGGCAGCGGCCAGCGTGTCTTTATCAAGATCACGCCAGCCGCCGAGAATCCGGCGCTCCTGTCACGTCTCCAGGCGCTGCTGCAGACCCACCCTGGCCCGGCCGACACCCTGCTGTTCTATGAGCGGAACCAGAAGCTGCTGGCGCTCAGCGACGGCTACCGGATTAAGCCCTCAGACGAGCTGGTTGCAGCTATCGAGGCGATGATGGGAACCGGGACTGTCCGAATAAAATAAGAACATTTCCGCCCTTTTCCGCATACATTAGGAAACCACAGGGCAAGGCCCGTGCGGAAAGGGGAAGGTCATCATGTCTTATCAAATGGCAGCAGAGCTGCTGGAACGCAGGGGAGTATCCCTGTCGTCCATTGCTGAGATCGTATATATTTTACAATCGGCTTATTATGCGGATTTAACAGAGGAAGAGTGCCTGTCCAGTGTCAAGGCAGTGCTCGGCAAAAGAGAAGTCCAGTACACGCTGATGACCGGTGTTGCGCTGGATGAACTGGCGGAAAAACGACTGCTTCCCCAGCCGCTGCAGGCGGTACTGGAAGCCGATGAATCGCTTTATGGTGCAGATGAGACGCTGGCACTCGGCATTACGGGCGTATATGGGATGATAGGACTGACAGGTTTCGGATATCTTGACAAAATAAAGCTGGGAATTATCGGGAAATTGAACGATGATAAAGGGAGTATCCATGTTTTTCTGGACGATCTTGTCGCCGGAATTGCAGCTGCAGCTTCAGCAAGAATTGCCCACCGGCACGAAGGAGCAAAGGTATATCCACATATCAGCGGGACGGAATAATTACCTGCCCGGGAAACGCCGGATGATGCCCCCTGGTCTGAATTCCATCGCGCTGCTCCTGTTGCGGGAAAAAAGAAAACTGTGTTATCATGATTCCATTATACGGGATACGGCTGGGAATTAAGATTAGGGAGGCCTTGCAGGGCATGTGGACGGTAATCTATATAGCGCCGACCGCCAGAGTGGCGGATATGATTCAGAGCAAGCTTGCGGAAGAAGGATTTCTGATAAAATGCCGTCCGATTAATATGTCCAAGCAGCAGTTTGAGATTCTGGTTCCTTCAGGTGAGCTTGAGGAAGTGCAGGAAGCCCTTAATCTGATTCTGCATCCCTGAAATAACATTTAGATTACAGTCATAACAGCGGCATGCCGCTGTATACGCAAATAAACGGCTGAAGAGGTGCGACCCTTGTTCAAAGATTTATTTCAGAAAAAACGGAAGTACGCGACCATTCCTTCAGAACGTGTGGAGCGGACCGGCGGATCGGCGGAAGGCGAACGGCCCAAACGGGAGATTCCCGAGGGGCTAATGAGCAAGTGCAGTAAATGTGGAACGATCCAATACAGCAAGGAGCTGGAGAAGAACCTGAAGGTATGCCCTTCCTGCGGCTACCATATGCGCCTGAACGCTTCCGAACGGATCGCGATGACGCTGGACCCTGAAGGGTTTATTGAGTTTGACAGTGAAATGGCCTCTGTGGACCCGCTGCAGTTTCCCGGCTATGCGTCTAAGCTGGAACAGCAGCAATCCAAAACAGGACAGGTTGAGGCTGTCATTACAGGCCAGGGAACCATTAACGGCCATCCTGTAATTGTGGCTGTGATGAACTTTGAGTTCTTTACCGGCAGCATGGGCTCGGTAGTCGGCGAGAAGATTACCCGTGCGGTGGAAGAAGCCACCGAGAAGAGACTGCCGCTGCTGATTTTCTCCACATCGGGCGGTGCCCGGATGCAGGAGAGTATCCTTAGTCTGATGCAAATGGCCAAAACCAGTGCCGCGCTTGCCAGATTTGGCGAGGTTGGCGGGCTGTATATCTCCGTGATTACCGATCCGACTACGGGCGGTGTATCGGCAAGCTTTGCCAGTCTGGGCGATATTATCATCGCCGAACCGGGAGCGGTTTTCGGCTTTGCCGGACGGATTGTCATTGAGCAGACGATCCGCCAGAAGCTGCCGGACGATTTCCAGACTGCCGAATTCAACCTGCAGCATGGACAGCTTGATCTGGTGGTGCACCGTAAGGAAATGCGTGCAACCCTTGCCAAGCTGCTGGATTTACACGATGTGAAAGGGGGCTTTTAGGTTGGCGGGAGAGTTGCCTTTTGAAATGCCTCTGTTAGAAATGCGCAAGAAGATAGCCGAACTGAATCAGTTCGGTGAAGAGAAAGGGATTGATTTCAGCGATGAAATCGCCCGTCTTGAAGAACGCTACCGTGTGCTTGAAGATGAAATATACTCTAACATTTCGCCGTCCCAGAAGATGCATCTGGCGCGGCATCACGGCCGTCCAACTTCAATGGATCTGATGAGCCTGATCTTTACCGACTTTATTGAGCTGCATGGTGACCGCCTGTTCGGAGATGATCTCGCCGTAGTTGGCGGAATTGCCAAGCTGAACGGGACTCCTGTTACGGTGATCGGCCAGCAGCGGGGCAAGGATACGAAGGAGAATATTCTCCGTTTCTTTGGCAGCGCCCACCCGGAAGGATTCCGCAAGTCACTGCGGCTGATGAAGCAGGCCGAGAAGTTCGGCCGTCCGGTCATTACCTTTGTCGATACCAAGGGAGCCTACCCCGGGAATACGGCAGAGGAAAGAGGGCAGTCGGAAGCTATTGCGAGAAATCTGTATGAAATGTCGCAGTTAGCCGTACCCGTCATTTGTGTTATCATTGGCGAAGGCGGCAGCGGCGGGGCCTTGGCTATGGCGGTAGGGAACCGCGTCCTGATGCTGGAGCATGCTATCTATTCAGCGATTTCGCCGAATGGCGCAGCTTCAATTCTGTGGAAGGATGCTTCCAAGGCGGAGCAGGCTGCGGAAGCCATGAAGATTACAGCGGCCGATCTGCTGGAGATGGAAGTGATTGAGGAGATCGTTCCTGAACCTAGGGGCGGAGCTCACCGTGACTACGAAGAGACCGCTGCGGCGATCAAGGATGCCTTATGGCGGCATTTGCAGGAGTTGTCGGGTATGGACTGCGCCGAGCTCAAGGAAGACCGTTACCTTAAATTCCGCAAAATCGGTGTGTTTGCCGAAGCTGAGGCTGAGCTGATCAGTGCAGAGGCCGAAGTGCAAATCGTCGACTAAGGATGGGTAACCATTTGCACTTTTAGACATAAATCGGGATTTGGCAGCCTTCGATCTGGACGGGCAGCCGTATACATTTATTACCATCATAACAGCCCTGTGATCGCTCCGGGGTTGTTTTTATTTTGTTGCCCTTCTTTGAAAATCCGGAGTAAATTTACTGTAAAAAGTCGCTGCAACATTGATTTTGTGTCCAAGTTGCAGTAATATTCATAAGGGTGCAGTAAAAGGTACATGTGACAAAGTTCCTATGCAGATTGCATGCCTTATAGTAGATTTTGTAGTTGGAAAAAGTGAGACAGAGAGAACGAAAAAACGGAGGAAAACCTAATGCGGAAAAGTAAAATTGTATGTACGATTGGTCCTGCTAGTGAATCGTTGGAGAATATCAAAAAATTGATTTTGGCCGGTATGAATGTAGCCCGTCTGAACTTCTCCCACGGCGATTTTGAAGAGCACGGCAACCGGATCAAAACGATCCGTCAAGCTTCCCAAGAACTTGGCAAAACCGTTGCTATCCTGCTCGACACCAAAGGACCAGAAATTCGCACAGGCAAGCTGGAAGTAGAACCGATTGAACTGGTTCAGGACGAGTATCTGACATTGACTACGGAAGAAATCCTTGGCGACCAAAACCGTATTTCCATCACTTACAGCGACCTGCCTAACGATGTTCAAGTAGGATCCACTATCCTGATCGACGACGGCCTTATCGGACTTACCGTTGTTGACGTTCAAGGCACAGAAATCAAGACCCGCATTGTTAACGGCGGTACGATCAAGAGCAAAAAAGGCGTTAACGTACCAGGAGTTGCAATCTCCCTGCCGGGCATTACGGAAAAAGACACCAATGATATCATTTTTGGGATTGAACAGGACATCGATTTTATCGCCGCTTCCTTCGTTCGCAAAGCCAGCGACGTTCTGGAAATTCGTGCATTGCTTGAGAAGCACAACGCTTCCCACATCCAAATCATTTCCAAAATTGAGAACCAGCAAGGTGTTGACAACCTTGATGAAATCCTGGCAGTTTCCGACGGCCTGATGGTTGCCCGTGGTGACCTTGGTGTGGAAATTCCAGCTGAAGATGTGCCTTTGGCTCAAAAATTGATGATTCAAAAATGTAATATTGCCGGTAAACCGGTAATCACTGCTACACAAATGCTGGATTCCATGCAGCGCAACCCGCGTCCTACCCGCGCCGAAGCGAGTGACGTAGCGAACGCAATCTTCGACGGAACTGATGCAATCATGCTGTCCGGTGAAACAGCTGCCGGGAAATATCCGGTAGAATCCGTACTGACCATGTCCCGCATTGCTGAGAAGGCTGAATCCGCACTGAACCACCGTGAAATCTTCATGAAGCAGCAAATCGCTCAGGAAACTACTGTAACTGAAGCAATCAGCCAATCCGTAGCGATCTCCGCTCTGGACCTGAACGCTAAGGCTATTATTTCTTCGACAGTAACGGGCCACACTGCACGCGTGGTTTCCAAATACCGTCCGAAATCACAGATTATCGCTGTGACAACACAAGAAAGAACTATGCGTCAACTGGCTCTCGTATGGGGCGTAACTCCGGTTCACGGACTGGAAGCTACTTCTACAGACGAGTTGCTCGAAACAGCTCTTAAAGGCGGTAAAGCATCCGGCCTGGTGAAAGCTGGAGATCTGGTTGTTATTACAGCTGGTATTCCACTTGGACGTTCCGGTTCCACTAACCTGGTAAAAGTAGATACGATCCCTGCTGACTAGTCTTCAGGAATCTGTCTCAGCCATGTGTGATTGAATCCCAAAAAAGCAATGGTGCAAGACGCCATTGCTTTTTTTATTAATATGGATGTTATATATTGAATAGAGAGTTTTGGGGAAAGTACATTATGAACGGACAAAAATAGGGCTTCTGGAATGAATCAGAGGTTTCCCTTTTCGATAGACGCGTTTGACGATAAAAGCATCCCCGCTTGCATTGGGGCAGGCAGGAACAGCTACTGTAACCTTATTCTGAACCATAATTCCGCCGTCGGCAGGCGTAAGTTTTGGACTCTTTCCATTCACCCGGCAGCAAGAGAACCGGGTGGGTGACATTTTGGTAAGTCCCCCGATGCTGCCTCCTACCTGGGGCGCTTCCAAAATCCACTCGGCAGAGGTTTGCGGGCCGGAGTACCGCTGAACAGTATGGAAAGTCCAGGTTTTGCTGAGGTTGCAGAGCGAAATTCGCCATTTGCCGCTGCTAAGCTTGACGATGGAAGCCCGCATGTGGTCACCTGGAGAAACAGGAAGCGGGATTACAGTCTCAGCTGCAGGAAGAATTTCCCACCAGGCATAGTAATGTAGAACTCCGTTTATGGATTCATGACCGGTTCCTGTCTGGATCAGACTGTTATTCCTGAAGCCGTCGATTCCAATCCAGGCAGAGGAATAGGTGGGACTGGAAGTGGGTTTGACAAAAGGAACTGTCCATTCACCGGAAATCCGCCGGAAGGAAGCCCTTTTGCCTGAGATGGCATACCCGCTCCAGTTGCCGGAGGTCCAGCCAAAACCGGTGCTTCGGGCTCTGCCTGCATGGGATTTATCCGTAATACAAGGCCGTGTACCTTTTGAAAGATTAGCTTTGCTCACAGTTTCACCGCCTTTTACCAATATGAGAAGTTAGGTCTGCTGCTCTATTTAATGCGGTGTAGACTTATAAAGTATGGGTATTCCGTTAAAAAGGAATAGAGAGGACTTATCGTACAAATGGATAAATTATTGAAGCTGCGCGGGTTTTATCTTTTTTTAGGACTTGCCGGCGGCTCTTTTGGCTCGTATCTTACACTGCTGCTAAAACACAATGGACTCGGCAGCGGCCGGATCGGAATGCTGATGGCTACGGGTACCTTGATTGCTATCTGTATTCAGCCCTTATGGGGCGTAATCTCAGACCGTTACAATCAGGCACGGCTGGTGCTGATCCTTAGTGTGGCCGTACCAGCAGTGCTGGCGGTTTTTTATCAGTCGGAGTATTTCATAGTTTTGCTGATGGTCTATACCGTATCTACCATCTTCTCTTCTACACAGGCTCCTATCGCCGACTCCTATGCCATTGTAGCGGCGAATCAGGCAGGTTCCACTTATGGGAGCGTCCGGATGATGCTGAGCATAGGAGCGGCCGTAGGGGCCTATGCCGGGTCACAGTATGTGTCGCATTTTTCTGTATCCACGATCTGGCTGCCCTTTCTGCTTCTGAACAGTGTCGCGGTTATTATTGCGTTTACCCTGCCCAAACAGGCGGAAGAGAACCGGATGATGAGCCAGTCGTTCTCCAAAGGAATCAAAAATCTGCTGGGGAATAAGATCTTTCTGGCTTTTCTGGGCGGGAGCTTTCTGGTCAACCAGACTATGACCGCTTTCGGTACTTACTTTGTGATTGCTTTTCAATCAGTAGGAGGCTCGACCAGCCATGCGGGGATCGCGCTGTTCATCGCTTCGTTCACGAACTTCCCCTCCATGCTGTTTGCCTCCAAGATCATCCGGAAGCTGGGGAGGGAGCGCACGCTGCTGCTGGGTGCTCTGATCTATGTGCTGCGGTGGGGAATCCAGTTCGCTTTTCCGGCCCCTGCGGTAATGATTGGTGTTCAGGTACTGCATGGTGTGTCCTTCGGACTCTTTTACATCGCTGCGGTGGAATATGTATCGCACATCACGCTGCCTGAGATGCAGGCTACCGGCCAAAGCGTGTTCAACATCGTATTCTCCGGTTTTGCGGGGATTCTGGGCAATCTGCTGAACGGGATTTTACTGGACGAGGGTGGTGTGTGGCTGATGAATTTGTCTTGTATGATCAGTTCTGCGGCGGGTGCACTTTTGATTTTCTACGTTGTTCGAAGCTCACGAAGAAATGTCCCGCTGCCGGTGGCATCTGAAGGAGCAAGCCTCTAGGGGGCACTGTAACAATTAACATTCCTATTGAGAAGATAAGAACGCAGCAGCCGTTTCTGCTTAGAGAGGGGCAAGGTATTTATGGGATCACGTAATCCGGGATTGGCCAGCCGCTGGCATGCCACTTCATTCCGCGTACGCTACCAGGAGACAGACCAGATGGGTGTGGTCTATCACGCTAATTATTTGAGCTGGTTTGAGAGCGGACGCACAGAAATGTTCAGGGGTCTTGGCTTTGCCTACCGTACACTGGAAAATATGGGTGTGCTTCTGCCAGTCACGGCTGCAGATTTGCAATTTAAAAGTCCGGCGCGATATGATGATCTTGTTGCTGTGTATGCGCGCCTGACTACTTTTTCAGCACTGCGGGTCGTATATGAATATGAAATCCGCCGATTGGCCGAGCCGGAAACAGGTGAACCTGATTCTTCCGCGCTTACAGCTGGTCCTGTATATCTTGATGAGCTGCCTGGTGAATTGCTCGTTACGGGTTCAACCAGCCACGTGTGGCTGAATATGGACTGGAAGCCAGTTCGACTGGACCGGATACTTCCGGAATTGTTTTACGCCATAACCTTGGCGCTTAGGGAAGAAGGAGGGGCAGTATGATCAGGAACAAATGGCTGTGGGCTGCATTATTCATTATCCCGGCCGTGGAATTATTCGGGTTTATTTATGTGGCAGGTTTTCTCGGAGCACCCAAGACACTGCTGCTCATGCTGGCCAGCTCTGTGATCGGTTTCTTGATGATGCGTTTCGAAGGCAAGAAGGTGCTGCTCGACAGCAGAACACAGATGCAGGAGGGCCGGGTGCCGGGGCGGACCATGCTGGACGGCTTGTGCATTTTTTTTGGCGGCCTGCTGCTGATTCTGCCGGGCTTTGTGACGGATATTGTCGGATTTTCGCTGGTGTTTCCGCTGACCCGGCCGCTATACCGGGTTTTTCTGCTGAAATGGATTGAGAAAAAAATGAAAAACGGCACCTTCACCTTTTACCGCAGATAAGCCGGTAACAGGAAAGTGCCGGATTCCCGGTTCAGCTGGAGCGTTTCTATTGCAGATTCATGCAATAGAGCGCTCTTTTTATTTACTCAATTCCACTACAAGCACGCTTCAGCGTTAATGCAACCTGCCGCTCACGATATAACTATGAAGTGCGCGGAACACGCCGGCCCGGTGAAAGGCATCAAGCACGACCAATAGGACGGGTCCGAGGATCAGACCAAGCATGCCGAACAGCTGCAGGCCGGCGAACATGCCGATTAGCATGGCAAGCGGGTCCAGGCCAATGCTGCTTGCAAGTACCTTAGGCTCCAGAATCTGGCGGGTGATGAGAATTACGGCATAGAGCACCGATAACCCGATGCCAAGTGCCAGATTGCCGGTCATATAGGAGTATAGAGCCCATGGCAGCAGCACAATCCCCACTCCGAGATAAGGCACCAGATCGACCAGTCCAATCGTCAGCCCAATGGCAAATGCAGAGTCTACGCCAAGTACCAGGAGACCGGTAATGACGATGATAGCCGTGATTGAGATCAGCACCAGCTGTGCCCTAAGGTAGCCAAACAGTGCTTTGCGCAGATCCTTCCAGATCTCGGATACCGGTCTGAGCATCGGTGCAGGCACAAGCGCTCTCAGCTTCGCATTATGCCGGTCCCAGCCGGTGCTGAGGAAGAAGGCGGATAACATGATGACGATAAGGATGGTACCCAGACTTGGCAATGCGGAGATCAGCTTCAGGATCATATTGAAGAATCCGGTAATGAATTGAGTCATGGCTTGGCCTACTGTTTCCGTAGTCCTGCTGATATTACTGTCGATAGTGGCATGATAGTTTGGGTTATCGTGGTAAAACTGATTGATCTGGTTAATAATATTTTGAATGCTGGCATTCCGGCTAATGGACAGCAGCAGCTCCCGCCACTGGTCGGTGTGCAGATCGAATGTCTGCAGCAAGACGATCAGTTCCTTAACAAGGCGGGTGATCAGTGCAGTCAATACGAGCGCAGTACCCCCTACATAAAAGAGCAGTGACAGCGACACAGCCAGCCAGCGCGGAAGCTTGAGGCCTAGTAGAATAAGCACCAGAGGATGCATCAGGTAGGCGAGCAGGTAGGCAAGGAGCAGAGGGTACATAAGCGGGAGCAAGACATAGACGGACACCAGCAGTGATGAGGCCGCCAGCACGACCCACAGGCCGCGCAGCACTCTTTTTATTACTAGCGAATCCATGCCAGATCCCTCCAAATAAAGGCTGCTGCTACTGAACCAGCTCGTCTAATATATATTCAGAGATTGGATATAAAGACTAACCGGACCCGTGAATCCGCATTTTCACAGCAGCCGTTATAAACTGAAAGCGCAAACATGAAACAGGGATTTCAGAAGTTTTTTTCTATCTGTCCGATAAAATCATTTGATGCGTCCCAAAGCTTCCACGTTGTTCACATAACCGTCAAAATCCGGTATGATTATTAAAGGTTACACACCGAAAGTTCGTTGCATTCTTTGCAGCATGTCAATCTGCATAATTATTGATTGTTTGGATACATCAAAATGTAAATGTTTTCATCCCTGTAATAACAGTATTTATACCTAGTTGGCAAAGGAGAGAGATACTATGACAGCTACTAAAGGATTGGAAGGCATTGTTGCCACAACCTCCTCGATCAGTTCGATTGTGGACGGCGTACTCACTTACCGCGGATACGATATCGATGATCTTGCGGAGAACGCTACTTTCGAAGAGACTGCTTATTTGCTGTGGTTCGGTAATCTGCCGACGACTCCTGAGCTGCAGGCCCTGCGGCGTGATCTCAGCGCCTTTGCGCCAATCCCTGATCAGGTGATTGCACAAATGAAGCTGTACCCCAAAGAAGTGAGCACGATGGCTGCACTTCGCTCGGCTGTATCCAGCCTTGCCCTGTATGATCCGGCCGCCGACGATATGAGCCGTGAAGCTAATGAGACCAAAGCTGTTAAGCTGCAGGCACAAATCCCGACAGTGGTTGCTGCGCTGGCCCGTATTCGTAAGGGGCTTGAGCCCATAGCCCCTAAAGAAGGTCTGTCCATTGCCGAGAATTTCCTGTATATGCTCTGGGGCAAGCAGCCAGATGTTGTATCGGTCAAGGCACTAGACACCGCGCTTGTACTTCATGCCGACCATGAGCTGAATGCGTCCACCTTTGCCGGGCGGGTTACGGTTGCTACACTGTCTGACATTTATTCAGGGGTCACTTCGGCTATCGGCGCGCTCAAAGGACCACTGCACGGTGGTGCGAATGAAGCGGTTATGAAGATGCTTGAGGAAATCGGCAGTCTGGATGCGGTGGAATCGTATGTCAGCGGTAAGCTGGAGCGCCGTGAGAAGATCATGGGCTTCGGGCACCGGGTCTACAAAAATGGTGATCCGCGCGCCAAACATCTGATGAAGATGTCCCGTGAGCTGGGGATGATGAAGAATGATACAACACTCTATGATATGTCTGTCAAAGTCGAGGAGCTGATTACTTCGCGTAAGGGCTTGAAGCCTAACGTTGATTTTTATTCGGCTTCGGTCTATACACAGCTGGGCATTGAGCGGGAGCTGTTCACGCCGATTTTTGCAATCAGCCGTGTTTCGGGATGGACAGCTCACATTCTGGAGCAGTATGAGGACAACCGCATCATCCGCCCGCGTGCAGAATACACAGGAATGTCCGAACAAAAATACGTTCCGGTGGACGAGAGATAAAGCAGCCCTTGCGGGCCGCTGTACCCCTTTAGTAGAATGAACTATAAACCAAACTCAAAGCCTATGCTTCCAGAGAGAGTTTTGAACGAAGACTATTCGAAGACTATTCAAGGAAGTCTAGGCTCACCAAACAAAATTTTTAGGAGGAATACCCACTAATGTTGAAACTGGAAAAATACGATCTGCCGACAGAAGGCGAACAAATCACAATCGAAGATGGCAAGCTGCTCGTTCCGGATCATCCGATCATCCCGTTCATTGAGGGTGACGGTACAGGCCGCGACATTTGGAAAGCCTCCAAACGGGTACTGGATGCCGCAGTAGCCAAAGCATACGGCGGTAAGAAACAGATTGCCTGGTACGAAGTATTTGCCGGCGAGAAGGCCTTCAATACATATGGTGAATGGCTGCCGAATGATACGCTTGAAGCAATTCGCGAGTACATTGTTGCGATCAAAGGACCTCTGACTACTCCGATCGGTGGAGGCATCCGTTCCCTGAATGTAGCACTGAGACAGGAATTGGATCTGTATGTCTGCCTGCGTCCGGTGCGCTATTTCGATGGAGTGCCTTCACCTGTGAAGCATCCTGAGCTAGTGGACATGGTGATTTTCCGTGAGAACACGGAGGATATCTATGCCGGAATCGAGTATCAGGAAGGTTCCGCTGAAGTGAAGAAGGTTATAGAATTCCTGCAAAACGAGATGGGTGTGAACAAAATCCGCTTCCCGGAAACATCCGGAATCGGCATTAAACCCGTATCCATGGAAGGTTCGAAGCGCCTGGTGCGCTCCGCTGTTGAATATGCAATCAAGCATGGCCGCAAGAGTGTGACACTGGTACACAAAGGCAATATTATGAAGTTTACCGAAGGCGCGTTTAAAAACTGGGGGTATGAAGTAGCCGAGCAGGAATTCGGCGATCATGTCTTCACCTGGAATCAATATGATGCCATCAAGGAGCAGAGCGGTGAGGCTGCAGCTAATGCTGCCCAGAAGGAAGCAGAAGCAGCAGGTAAAATCATCATCAAGGATGCGATTGCGGATATTGCCCTGCAGCAGGTATTGACCCGTCCAACCGATTTCGATGTGATTGCAACGCTCAACCTGAACGGCGATTACCTATCCGATGCACTGGCTGCACAAATCGGCGGCATCGGGATCGCACCCGGCGCGAACATCAACTATATTACGGGTCACGCTATTTTTGAAGCTACTCATGGTACTGCACCTAAGTATGCGGATAAGGACGTGGTAAATCCGGGTTCAGTGATTCTGTCCGGCGTCATGCTGCTGGAGCATCTGGGCTGGCAGGAAGCGGCTGATCTGATCTACAAAGGTATGAGCACAGCCATTAACAATAAGACCGTAACCTATGATTTCGCCCGCCAGATGGAAGGTGCAACAGAGCTGAAATGCTCAGCATTTGCTGACGAGATCATCAATCACCTGTAGTCCCTGAAATCTATTGCATATGCTTACGAAGTGAGTTTGTACGAAGGAATTCAATACGTATTCCTAACAAACGCTTAGGAGGATCACTCGTGGCTATCAAACGTCATAAAATTACAGTTGTGGGCGCCGGTTTCACCGGTGCCACCACGGCGCTGATGCTTGCCCAGAGGGAGCTTGGTAATGTCGTGCTTCTGGATATTCCCCAGCTGGAGAACCAGACCAAGGGGAAGGCGCTGGACATGCAGGAAGCCGGTCCGGTACAGAAGTATGACGCCCAGATCACAGGAACCTCCAGCTACGGCGATGCAGCCGATTCAGATATCGTCATCATTACGGCGGGAGTAGCCCGCAAACCGGGGATGAGCCGCGATGACCTGGTGAATACGAACGCGGGCATCGTAAAATCAGTCTGTGAGAATGTGAAGCGTGTAGCCCCGGAATCCATAGTTATTATCCTGAGTAATCCGGTGGATGCCATGACTTACGTTGCTTATAATGCCCTAGGCTTTCCTAAGAATCGTGTAATTGGTCAATCTGGTGTGCTGGACACCGCGCGGTACTGCACCTTTATTGCACAAGAGCTTAATGTTTCGGTAGAGGATGTACGCGGCTTTGTGATGGGTGGCCATGGGGATGATATGGTTCCGCTGATCCGTTACTCCAGTGTAGGCGGTATTCCGATTGATAAGCTTATTCCTGCCCAGCGGATTGCCGATATTGTAGAGCGTACCCGTGCCGGTGGAGGCGAGATTGTCAGCCTGCTCGGTAATGGTAGTGCTTACTACGCTCCTGCAGCGTCTCTGGTACAAATGGCCGAAGCGATCCTGAAGGACAAGAAGCGGATTATTCCCGTCATTGCCCTGCTGGAAGGGGAATATGGTTATGACGGACTGTTCATGGGTATCCCGGCACTGCTTGGTGCAGAAGGTATTGAGAAGATCTACGAGCTGGAGCTGACGGCGGAAGAAAAGGCGGCTCTGGATAAGTCAGCAGATTCTGTACGTGCGGTAACTTCAGTGGTTACGGTATAATTTCCGGCAAACCCTCATTTCTTGAATGGAAATGAGGGTTTTCTTTTCATGGACGGCGGGGTTGGGTATAATAAGAATGTAACTTATATCACAGCGAAAGTGAGGAGGTTAATCAATGGATCGGATTTTCTTTTTCTTACATATGATCGGGACATTGGCGGTCGGTTTTTACCTGGTGCTTCCGTTCATTCTGAGCGGCACTGGAAAGCTGTCTGCTGGAGCCAAAGAAGGGACGCTTAGCGCCATTGGCGGATTGAACCGGTTTGCCCAGTATGGTCTGGTCATTCAGCTGCTGACCGGCGGATACATGATCTCTCAGGGGGATTACACCGTAGCCTGGATGGTGGTCGTGGTTGTACTCCTGCTGGCAATGTTTGCCTTGGGCGGCATCATGGGCAAGCCGCTGCGTCTAGCCGCAGCTGGTATGCGTGAGAACCGTGATGTGTCAGACCATACCGCGAAGCTTCGCACCATGAGCCTGCTGCTGATGGTTGTGCTGATCGTAATGGTGTTTTTCATGGTGTATAGACACATTATCTAGAAATATAAGGATTTATAGGTTTCACGCTATAAATCATCCTTCTATTTCTCGCTGAAACGGATTCCGTCCCTTAAAAGGACGGCCAAGCCGTTTCCACTTGGTATGGGTGATGATTCACCAAACCGTCAAGCCTGCCCCTGATTCGAGGGGGTGGGCCTTTTCTGCATTCCAGCCCGGATATCTTATAACAGTTCCTCTGACGAAAATACATTGCTTTTCTCAAATTCTTCTTGTATCCCGGGCGGGAGCAGAGTCTGAAGCTCGTGACGGGTACACCATTTGTAATCTGCATGCTCATCAGAGAGCACTACTGTATTCTCACCGGTCATGCACCAGTAGGTGATGAGGACGAGCTGCCTGCCCGGATTGGTCAGAAAGGACACGGCATACAATAGCTTTTCCACCGTGACCTTCAGTCCGGTTTCCTCCTTAATCTCCCGCTCCAGTGCAGCCTCCAGGCCTTCTCCAAATTCTATTTTTCCGCCGGGGCATTCCCAGCTGCCTGCTCCTATCGCATCTGCAGCAGCCCGCTGTACGAGCAGGATTCTGCCTTGATGCAGGATGACTCCTTTGACGGCAACGATGATACTCCGTGCATTTCTCGTCATATCACTTATTCGCCTCCTTATCCTTTTGGTAATCGCTCCGAAACCCATATCAATCATTACTTCACTAAATTATATCGGCCCTTTACGTCAAAAACGACTATATTTTTGTTTGGACAGCCGGGAAGTGTGGTAAGTAACATAACGTAAAACGATTGTATAATTGATGATGCAGAAGCCATCCTAATACGATGTGGTTACTTCAACAAAAGGTACACAGCGAAAGGAGAATGGATCATGCCAGAAAATAAACAGACTACCAAAACCTTGCCTCCCCAGGTGCAGGACCGTCAGCCCGGTATCGAGAGCGAGATGAATCCGCGCCCTGAATTTGAAACGTCCAGCTACAAGGCAGCAGGCAAACTGCTGGGTAAGGCGGCGCTCATTACGGGAGGCGACAGCGGCATTGGACGGGCGGTTGCCGTTCATTTTGCCAAAGAGGGTGCGGATGTGGTCATTTCATATCTGAATGAGCATTCTGATGCCGAAGAGACCAAACGTCAAGTAGAGCAGGAAGGACGGAAGTGTATTCTGATTGCCGGTGACATCGGCGTAGAAGCGTTCTGCCAGGATCTGATCAACCGGGCGGTGGAGGGATTGGGCAAGTTGGACATCCTGATTAACAATGCAGCCGAGCAGCATCCGCAGGACAAGATTGAGGATATTACCTCCGAGCAGCTGGAGCGGACGTTCCGTACGAATATTTTCTCCATGTTCTATTTGACTAAGGCAGCAATGCCGCATCTGAAAAAAGGCTCCACGATCATCAACACGACATCGATCACCGCCTACCGCGGCAGTCCGCAACTTCTGGACTATTCGTCCACCAAAGGCGCGATTCTCAGCTTCACCCGCTCGCTATCGATGAATCTGGCGGAAAAGGGCATCCGTGTGAATGCTGTCGCTCCGGGTCCGATCTGGACACCGCTGATTCCATCCACATTTGATGCCAAAAAGGTCAGTGAGTTCGGCGGCACACAGCCTATGCAGCGTCCGGGACAACCGGAAGAGCTGGCACCAGCCTATGTCTATCTGGCCTCGGATGATTCATCCTATGTTAGCGGTCAGGTCATGCATGTTAACGGCGGGGAAATTGTCAACGGCTAGAAGTTGCTGTGCGGCCAGTCGGTTTCGGAAATATAACGGTTCAATAGCAGGTCCATGTGGTCTGCTTTTTTCATGTCCCTTGCAAGCTGTGAAGCTTTCGGTAAAAGGGATAGCTTTTCCGCGGAAGAATATGTTAATATGAACCACGTCAGCAACTGAATACTGCAATTGTCCCTAGGGGTGCCGCAAGGCTGAGACGAACATGACGTTCGGACCCTTTGAACCTGATCTGGTTAAAACCAGCGTAGGAAAGCGGAGAATGAATGAACTGCAGCGGGGTTGTATTTCTTACACCCGTATTCCTGTACAAATTTATGACTGCCTCCTATCGCGGGGGCGGTTTTTTTTGTGTTGCCCGTTTGTCGTAAAAAAGTGGAGCAGGAGGTGAAGAAGTGGCGGAAATTCATTTGATCTCTGATGGGAAGCTGGAGCCGGGGCGGTTCATCAGCCTGGCGGCTGCTGTGCATCCGCTCGTGGACTATATTCATCTGCGGGAAAAGCACCGCTCTGCCCTGGAGCTGCTGGGGATGGCAGAGCAACTGCTGCGTGCTGGAATCCCCGCATCCAGACTGGTCATCAATGACCGTCTGGATGTTGCACTGGCCGCCGGTGCAGGTGCTGTCCAGCTAGCCTGGCACAGCCTGCCGACTGCTGCAGCCCGTGCAGCGGCCTCCGGCCTCCGGCTGGGCAGGTCGGTGCACTCCGCCGCAGAAGCAGCAGAAGCAGGCAGACAGGGAGCGGACTTCTGCCTGTTCGGGCATATTTTCCCTACTGGCTGCAAGCCCGGTCAACAGGGGCGCGGTTTGGCGCTCCTGGAGGAAGCGGTCCGTAGCACCCGTATTCCACTGATCGCTATCGGCGGGATGGAGCCGGGGAATGCAGGTCAAGTGATCCGTCGCGGAGCTGCAGGAATTGCGGTCATGTCCGGCATTTGCGGAGCAGATGATCCTGTAGCTGCTGCCCGTGCTTACCGGTTGGCGGTCCAGGAGGCTTAGGACCTGTGGTGTATGTGAATTCAGCAAATCCGTGAAAGTGATCACACGAAGGAGGTGAGAGCGCATGAATCTGATCATTAATGGCAAGCCCGGAGTGGTTGCGGAAGACTGCCGGACTGTTGCCGATCTGTTAAGCCGGCCCGAATGGAGCTTTCGGCTTGTGATCGTGGAACGAAATGGTGAGATTGTCGGCAAGGAGCATTACGGGTCGGAGGTATTATGTGAAGGCGACAGGCTGGAACTGGTGCATTTTGTGGGCGGGGGCTGAGGCCATGAGGCTATCATAAAATATTTGAATTTTTTTCACGCTATCGAATTTCATCCCAGGAGGCGAGTTCATGTTAGATCCATTGGTGATTGGCGGCATTCCGTTATCGAGCCGGCTGTTCATCGGCACCGGCAAATACAGCCGCAATACAATGATTCCCGAGGTGGTTTCAGCTTCAGGCTCACAGGTAATCACGGTTGCCTTGCGCCGTGTAGATCCAGAGAGCGAGGACAATATTATCAGCCATATTCCTTCCCATATGACTCTGCTTCCGAATACTTCGGGTGCGCGCACTGCTGAGGAAGCTGTGCGGATCGCCAGACTGGCCAGGGCCGCAGGCCTTGGCAATTGGGTCAAAATTGAGGTCATCAAGGATCAGAAATATCTGCTTCCAGACAACCTGGAGACTATCCGGGCTACGGAGATACTGGCCGCCGAAGGCTTCGTAGTGCTGCCCTATATGAGCCCGGACCTTTCAGCCGCGCTGCGGATGCAGGCAGCGGGAGCCGCCGCCATCATGCCGCTCGGCTCTCCCATCGGCTCGAACCGCGGACTGCGTACCACAGAACTGCTGCGCATTCTCATCTCTGAGGTGGATCTACCGGTGATCGTCGACGCCGGCATCGGCCGTCCGTCCGAAGCGGCAGAAGCGATGGAGCTTGGCGCATCCGCTGTGCTGCTCAATACGGCAATCGCTACCGCCCGTGATCCCTTGCTAATGGCAGAAGCCTTCCGCGAGGCGGTAGTTGCAGGCCGCAAGGCATATTTGGCTGGACTTGGTCCAGTGGAAGAGACGGCTGTTGCGTCTTCGCCATTGACCGGATTTCTGAAGTGACTCACAGGCTAACGGAAATGGGGGAGTAACATGAGCTTTTTTGAACCACTGACTCGTCTGGAGCAACTGCCTTACGGGAGCTTGTGGCGGGAGTACCGGGTGGAGGATGTGAAGCGGGCAATTCTCAAGGATCGTCTGGATGAAAAAGACCTGCAGGCTCTGCTGTCTCCGGCTGCGGAATCTTGTCTGGAGGAGATGGCTCAGCGTGCACAGCGGTTGACCCGCACACATTTTGGGCATGTGATGCAGCTGTTCACACCGATGTATCTGGCTGATTTCTGTGTGAATCACTGTACGTATTGCAGCTTCAGCTCGATTTATGATTTTCCGAGAAAAAAATTGACCCCGGAGGAGGTCAGACAAGAGGCCATAGCGATCTCCTCCACAGGCCTGCGCCATCTTCTGATTCTGACCGGGGAGTCGCGTTCGGAAAGTCCGGCCGCTTATATAAAGGAATGCGTAGAAATTCTGCATGAGTACTTCTCTTCTGTCAGTATAGAGGTGAATCCGCTTTCTACCGAGGAATATCGGGAGCTTAGGGAAGCGGGAGTAGACGGGTTGACTCTGTATCAGGAGGTCTACCATCAGGAAACCTACCGCAAGCTGCATGTGAAAGGTCCCAAAAGAGTCTACCGCAATCGCCTGGATGCCCCCGAACGGGGCTGTCAGGCCGGTTTCCGCTCGGTCAACATCGGTGCGCTTCTGGGCATGTATGATTGGCGCCAGGAAGCCTTCAAGACCGCGATGCATGCCCGCTATCTGCAGGACAAATATCCGGAATGTGAAATCGGTTTATCCGCCCCGCGCTTTCGTCCGTATCTGGGCGAGTTCAACCCGGAGAGCGATGTCACCGACCGTGCGCTGGTGCAGATTATTTTGGCTTATCGCCTGTTTCTGCCACACTCCGGCATTACCCTGTCCACCCGGGAGCCCGCCTCCCTGCGGGATCATCTGATCCTTCTTGGGATCACCAAAATGTCGGCAGGTGTCTCCACCGAAGTAGGGGGACACACCCAGGATGGCGGGACTCCGCAATTCGAAATCTCGGATGAACGGAATGTGCAGGAGATCACGGTGATGCTTCAGGCGGCCGGCCTGCAGCCCGTCTTCAAGGATTGGGACCTGCTGAAGCTGCAGGCATGATAAGGGGTGCCGTGGTTACCGTGCTGAGGTGCTGAGGAGCTAATTGTCAGAAAAACATGCAGTGAATCTGTGAATCTGTTGCTATTCCTGCTTGAAGCAGCCTGGTCTGTATTCACTGATTAGAATTTGATTGAGGCTCCTACGGGTCCGATCATAGGAGCCCACTGTTTATAACAGGTTGTCCGCGCCATCCATCGGCTGTCCGTCATCCACAGATCCTCCGTCTGGACCGGCGGACAGCTCATCCAGGGACATCTCGAAGCCGGGAGCCATATGAATCAGGAAGTATTCCATTTCCGGCATTTCAAGCCCGCGCAGTTTGGCTGCGGTCTGCACCTTGGCCGCTGCAAATTCACGGTTGCCTGCAGCAACCTCCCATACGCATTTCAGGTAAGCGTCCAGATGATCTGCAGCTTTGACATAACGCAGCAAAAGGGCATCCTCAGAGCCGGAAGGACTGTCCTGAGGTTGCAGGAGCGGTGTGTAGACGGAGGTAAGCTCCGGCGGAATCATCCCCTTCAGCCGTTCGGCGGCGGCCCGCTCCATGTCGCGGAAGCTGGACAGCAGACGCGGATTGTTGTGCTTGACCGGCGTAGCGATATCGCCGGTGAAGACCTCAGTGGCGTCGTGAAACAGCGCCATTGCGGCCGCACGGTCGGCATTCAGCGAGCGGGCGAAGTGGATGTTGCCGATGGAGCAGAGCATATGCGACAGCAGGGCAACCTGGAACGAGTGCTGTGCAACGTTCTCCGGTGCTGTGCTTCGCATGAGGCTCCAGCGCTGGATATACTGAAGCCGGTACAAATAGGCTGAAAAATGGTAATTCAATTTTTACGTAACCCCTTTCATGCGTGGTTTAATATGTTATGATAAAACTAATTGTAACAGAGTTTGGACAACCGCGAACGCATGGAGAGGAGCTGGACTGAAGATGCAGCATTTTGAAAACAGCGTGTATGATCTGATCGTGGAAACCTCAACAAACCTGCCGGGCGATGTGCGCCGGGCAGTAGCCAAGGGACGTGCTCTGGAGGACCGGGCTACCCGCTCCGGCCTCGCGCTCACTACCATTGCGCAGAATATTGGCATGGCTGAGCTGCAGGTATCTCCGATCTGTCAGGATACAGGGATGCCGACTTTTATCATTCATACACCTGTAGGTGTGAATCAGATCGAGATGAAGAAGGATATCCATAATGCCATTATCCGTGCGACGAAGAATGGTAAGCTGCGCCCCAATTCTGTAGATTCGCTGACGGGTGAGAACAGCGGGGATAATCTGGGTGCAGGGACTCCGGTGATTCACTTTGAGCAGTGGGAAGAAGAAGCAGTGGAAGTACGGCTGATTCTGAAGGGCGGAGGCTGCGAGAACAAGAATATTCAATACAGCCTGCCTACGGAGCTGGAGGGCCTTGGCAAAGCAGGCCGCGATCTCGACGGCATCCGCAAATGCATCCTTCACTCGGTGTATCAGGCACAGGGCCAGGGCTGTAGTGCCGGTTTCATCGGGGTCGGTATCGGCGGGGACCGTACCACCGGGTATGAGCTTGCCAAGAAACAGCTGTTCCGCAAGGTGGAGGATGTGAATCCCGTTGAGGATCTGGCCAAGCTTGAAGACTATATTATGGAGAATGCTAACAAATTGGGTATCGGTACGATGGGCTTTGGCGGTGAAGTCACACTGTTGGGCTGTAAGATTGGTGTAATGAACCGGCTGCCGGCCAGTTTTTTCGTCTCCGTTGCCTATAACTGTTGGGCATTCCGCCGCCAGGGCATCCTCGTTGATCCGGCAGCCGGAACGATTCAGGAATGGCTGTATGAGAGCGGAACAGGAATCTCCGTAGAGACGGAAGATAGCTCCGCATCTGCTGCCGTGCTTGAGGCTGTTGGCGCTGCTGCAGACGGTAAAGGCTCTGGTGTTGTACCAGAGGATGCGACTATTCCTGCAGCTCCTGCGGTGCTCTCGGCTGCTGAAGCAGCAGCGAATCCGGCCGGGGAGCCGGCGGTGCCAGCAGCTGGAGAATCCCGCGAGGTCCGGCTGACCACTCCGATCAGTGAGGAAGATATCCGCAGTCTTCGGGTGGGAGATGTAGTTATTCTGTCAGGAGAGATGCATACCGGGCGCGATGCGCTCCACAAGTATCTGATGGATCATGATGCACCGGTGGATCTGAACGGGGCGGTGATCTATCACTGCGGTCCGGTCATGCTGAAGGACGATGAAGGCTGGCATGTAAAAGCGGCAGGTCCGACTACCAGCATTCGTGAAGAACCGTATCAAGGTGATATTATGCGGAAATTCGGCATCCGTGCCGTGATCGGTAAAGGCGGAATGGGACCCAAGACACTACAGGCGCTGCAGGAGCATGGCGGTGTCTATCTCAATGCCATTGGAGGCGCGGCGCAGTATTATGCGGAGTGCATTAAGAAGGTGAACAGCGTTGACTTCATGGAGTTCGGAATTCCCGAAGCTATGTGGCATTTACAAGTGGACGGGTTCGCGGCTATTGTAACCATGGACGCGCACGGCAACAGTCTGCATGCAGATGTGGAAAAGGATTCTGCGGCCAAGCTGGCGCAATTCCGGGAACCGGTTTTTAAATAAGCTGTGAAACGAAGCTGGATTATAGATTTTCCGCAAGCCTTCTTCCATTGCTAGTGGGGGAGGGCTTTTTGCGTTCGCCTGGAGCGGGCTAGACGATTTAGGAAAATGAAAAGGTAGAAGTGCAGTTGAATTCTCCCGCCAGAGTCATTTTGTTTTTTCGGGAGCAGGGGCGAGTCACCTTGGTACAAAAGCCAGGGGATCATTGTCAGAAGGGCGCCAATTATTATACTTGACAACGCATACATAGCCATGGTAATTTTTATGAGGGAAACCGGTTTCCTTGTCCGCAGCATCGTCTTGCAAGTGATGGAATGGTATTCACAGGCAGTCTGGTTCGATATGCGCTCTTATGAGAGGGAGATGAGGAATGAAACGCAAGCTATGGCTTATTCCGGCATTAATCACGTCAATTGTTCTGTCCATTACGGCTAACTTGTTTGTGCTGCCAACCGCACGGGTTGAAGCAGCGAGCATTGGTACAGTTACTGAGAATGACACAATCTACCAGATTATGGTTGACCGCTTCAATGATGGGGATACCTCCAATAATGCTACTGGTGCCGCTATCCGTTACGGAGAAACTTCCGAGGATGATTTTCGCTACATGAAAGGCGGAGACTGGCAGGGTATTATCGACAAACTGCCCTATATTCATAACATGGGATATACCGCGATTTGGATTTCTCCGGTGGCAGAACCGCAGATGACTAACCGCGATAACAACGGTACAGGAAAAAACACAGCCTACCACGGATACAACGTTAAGGATCCCAATAAGGCCAATCCTTACTTTGGAACCAAAGAGAAGCTTAAGGAACTGGTAGATTCCGCCCATGCGCTTGGCATTAAGGTGATTATCGACGTAGTGCCGAATCATATTGGGGACTATATGCTGGGCAGTCAGGCGTATTATGATATAGCAGGTCTGCAGCCTGCGGCGCCTTTTAATAATCCGGCCTGGTATCACCATAATGGTGATATTAACTGGTCGCTGGCAGACGGAAGATACGATCAATGGGCTCAGGATTATTTAGAGAATCACGATCTTGGCGGGCTGGATGATATCGACTTTGATGTTCCTGCCGCCAAACAGGCTGTATTCAATTCTATTAAAGGCTGGTTTGACTATACGGGTGCGGATGGAGCACGCGTGGATGCTGCTAAGCTGGTCAAACCGACAGACATTGGTGAACTGCAGAATCTTTTAGGCGTAAATACCTTTGGTGAGAACTTTGACGGCAACGCCGAATTTGTCTCCCGCTGGGTAGGCAACAACAAGGAATGGGGCATGCTTGATTTCCCTATGTTCTTCTCGGTACTGAACAGTTTTGCTTACGGGCAGTCCTTTGATTCCAACATCAAAAGCACGCTCGCTCAGGATTCTTATTACAACGGAAATGCGAACCATATGGTTACGTTTATCGACAATCATGACCGCAACCGTTTTTTGACCGAAGCGGGCGGCAACGTGGATAAAATGCAGAATGCTTTGTCCTTCATCTTCACTGTCCGTGGAACACCCGTGGTCTTCCAGGGTACAGAGCAGAATAAAGGCAACGGCAACGGTCAGATTATGACAGGCGGGATCGCTGATACCTGGAACCGCTGGTCCATGGTCAAACGGGATGCGGGCGGCAATGTCGTCGAGAACTATTTTAATGAGAATACCAGCACTTATAAGCATATTGCCAAACTGAATGACATCCGCAAAAATAATCCTGCACTCCGTACAGGCACCCAGCGTGAAATGTGGTCCGCCCAGAACCTGTATGCCTTCTCTCGGCGTGTAGACAGTGGAACTAATGTGGGCCAGGAAGTCATCTCTGTATTCAGCAATGCTTCCAGCGGTTCGCAGACCGTTACCATCCCGCTGCGCGCAGAAAGCACACTAACTGCAGGCACAGTACTCATTAATCAACTGAATACTTCTGACACTGTAACCGTGCAATCAGGAGGCGCAACTGGCAAACAAATTACAGTAACTGTGGGAGCGAATTCGGCTAAAATCTATTCCAAAACCCAGCCGGTAATCGATACCGTGGCTCCTTCTGTTCCAAGCAATGTAACAGCTACAGTGCAAAATGCATCCAGTGTGCTCGTTAACTGGACTGCCTCCACAGATAATGTCGGGGTAACCGGTTATGAAATTTACCGCAATGGAGTTAAAGTCGGAACAACGGCAAACACTTCTTATACGGATAACGGACTGGCAGCGCAGACCAACTATAGCTATACGGTAAAAGCTTTGGATGCCGCAGGCAATCTGTCGGCACTCAGCGCAGCCGCTCTGGTCTTCACCCCGGCCGGAAATAATGTAACCATTTATTACAAGCAAGGCTACACGACGCCATATATTCATTACCGTCCTGTAGGCGGAACCTGGACGACAGCACCAGGTGTGGTTATGCCAGCAGCTGAAGTAGCCGGCTATAATAAAATCACGATCAATATCGGTTCTGCCACACAGCTGGAGGCAGCTTTCAATAATGGCAGCGGGACCTGGGACAGCAACGGTGGTAGCAACTATTTGTTCGGCACTGGCACCTGGACCTACACGCCAACCGGTAACATCAAGTCGGGCGGCCCAGTGACGCCGACAGCTACGCCAACTGCAACACCAACAGTTACCCCAACGCCGACGGCAACACCTACAGCTACCCCTACAGCTACCCCAACGGCAACACCAACAGCTACTCCAACGCCAACAGTTTCACCTACAGCAACCCCTGTTGGCAATTCAGTAACCATTTACTACAAGAATACCGCTTATACGAATTCTTATATTCATTATAGTCTGGATGGATCGGCAGTATGGACCACCTCTCCTGGAGTGCAGCTGCAGCCGTCATCCTACGCGGGTTATAAAACGGCTACGATTCAGCTGGGAAGTGCCGCTGGCTTGACAGCAGCCTTTAATAACGGCAGCGGGACCTGGGACAACAACGGCGGCAACAATTATCATTTTGGAGCAGGCACGTGGAGTGTAGTGAACGGCAGCATCGCAGCAGGTGTGCCGCAAGCGGACAGTGTGACCTTCAGGGTCACTGTTCCAAGTACGACTCCAGCAAGCGGGCCAGTGTATTTAACTGGCAGCTTCAACAGCTGGAATGCAGCAGACCCTGCGTACCAGCTGACCAAAGGCAGTGATGGCGTATATTCCATCACATTAAGCCTGCCGGCGGGAACGGCGGTACAATATAAGGTTACACGCGGCAGCTGGGCTTCAGTAGAGACCAGCACAAGCGGGGCGGATATTGCGAACCGGACGCTTACACCAGCGGGTGGGGCGCAGACCGTCAACCTTACCGTTCAACGCTGGAAGGACCTATAGTTCATGTAATGGGAGCACTGAGGAATCAATGCTCCCGTTTCTTTTATAATAAGAGAGGAGATGGAAAAGAATATGAAGCACTTAAGATCTAGGCGCAAAATTGGAGCCCTGATGCTGGGCCTTCTGCTGTTCGGCCAGACTATGGTCACAAATGTGTCAGCAGAAATTGCTGCTTCGAATGTGTACCATAACCATATGCCTAATTTCTGGGCTTATTATGATTTGAATTCTTATAATTCCGCCCCGATCGGCAGTCCGATTCGCTATACGTATGACGGTGAAGTGATCCAACTGAAGCAGAATCCCCCTGCCGGATATACTTATTACTTGCCCAATGGTTCGCCGATGCCTCACGATGACCTGGTATCCTATTACTCCCATCATGCTAAGACCGGCGCGTATCTAACTTGGCCCTGGAGTGTGGCGAATACACTGAACAGCAATTATCCACAAGCGCAGATGTATGTCACGATGTCTGGTGCTGTCGTAAACAACGTGAACAGCATTGTTCAACAAGGGAATGTAAGCGGATACAACAATCCGGCTTGGGGCACTCCCTGGAAGAATGCCTACGATCAGCTCAAAACAACCAACGGAAACAAAACACTCGATATGATTCATTTCTCCGGACATCACTCGATGGGACCGCTTGCCGGCAATGAATATTTGCTGAAGGACATGATCTATCATGGGGCCACGCTGGCACAGCCTTATTTTTTGGGAAGCAGCTACAAATCCTCCAAGGGATTCTTCCCCACGGAGCTGGGCTTTTCTGAACGGATTATTCCGGTGCTGCAGAAGCTGGGCATCCAGTGGTCCGTGATTGGCAATAACCATTTCTCGCGCACACTAAAAGATTATCCGCTGCTGAACAGTCCCGGTACAGACACGATGGTATCGCCGCCCAACCGGGCAGACCTGCAGAACGTCAGTACCGCAGGAGCCTGGGTGAGTCAGAACATGTTCAATGAACAGCAGGTGGTATACAACAAATATCCTTTTGCCTCAACTGCGCATTGGGTTCGCTACGTCGATCCTGCAAGCGGAGCGGAGTCCAGAGTAGTGGGCGTTCCTGTAGCGCAGGCAGAGTCCTGGGAGGAAGGATATTTGGGCCAGGTCAAAGCTGACGCGCTTAAGCCATATGAGAACCTGGTTGCCCAAAAGCAGATTTTTGTCGTAGCTCATGATGGGGATAATTCTTCGGGCCGGGCAGGCTCTGAAGAAACCTGGCGGAATGCCGGGAATGTTACCTATGCTGATAGCGGCGTTAAGGGTATGGGTATCGATGAATATCTGCGCAGCAATACACCAGCAGCCTCTGATGTGGTTCACGTGCAGGATGGATCTTGGATCGACACCCGTGACTCCTCTTCCGATCCGACCTGGTATCACTGGCATCTTCCATTCGGTATTTGGAAGGGCCAGTTCGCCACCTTTAACCAGGTTAACGGAACATCGCTCGCCCCGAAGAAGAATCTTTCTGGTGTTGAGGAGGGGATGACGGTATCCTTCGAGAAGGGATATCATTATCTTGAACGCAATTTCGCCTTGCTCCAGGCTTCCTTGAATTATGCCAAAACGGCAGAGCAAATCTGGTTAGACGACCATCCGAATTACTGGAAGCCGACTACGGCGCTGGATCGTGAGATTACGTATGACGGGAATCAACTGAATCCCTGGATGCTCTCTTTTCCTGTAAAAGGGAACAGTTCCAGTGATTATTCCGGCGGTGCAAATCCGGCCGAATTGGCTTGGTATTTCCTGCTTCCGGCGATGGATTCCGGCTTCGGATATTATGACGAGAATGTTGATGACAGCGTGAAGCCGGCCTTGTCCTTTAACCAATCGTTGTACTTTTCCAAGCCTTATGTATCGCAAAAGCTGGCCAAAGACAAAACAGGCCCTTCTGTCTGGTGGCCGCAGCGTTACCCGTACAATCCCGGCAGCGCTAATGTCAGTAAGGCTGAGGGCTGGACCCTGCAGCACTTTAACAACGTTTTCTCTATCTATACCTATGCTTTTGATACGAGCGGTATCAGTGACATCAAAGTCAAAATCCGTGCCCACCGTGACAAGACTGCGGATGCTTCAGACAATACGTTTAAAGTCTATGATCCGGCTGCCCTGGCGGCCTCCGGTGTGTCTGGTATTGATCCCGCCAAGGTTGGACAATGGGTAGAGTACCCGATGAATGTCCGTGATTTGAGTCCTGATATCAATGGAGTCGATTGGCAGCCAAGCAGTAAAGCCATCATGCAGAAGGTTCCTGCAACGGATATCGGAAATCTCTATTACAGTTACATCTCTGATTACCGTGACCAGTTAGTGGATTATTATATTGAAGCCAAAGATGCCAAAGGTAATGTAACCCGCAGCGATATCCAGCAGGTATTTGTCGGAGCAGGCAAGTACACGCTGGCTAACGGCAAATATACGGAAAGCATGCAGGGGACTGTTGAAGGTACGCATCCATTTATTACGGATCAGCCAGCAATTCCAGATACAGAAGCGCCAAGCACACCGGCTAACCTTCAAGTCTCCATGATCAATGCTTCTTCTGCTGCACTCACATGGAACGCATCTACCGATAACATCCGTGTAGCTGGTTATGAGATTTACCGCAATGGGATCAAGATCGGATCTACTGCAGGTAACTCGTATACAGACAACGGGTTAGCATCTGAAACCAGTTACAGCTATACGGTAAAAGCTTTGGATGCCGCAGGCAATCTGTCGGCACTAAGCGCAGCCGCACTGGTCTTCACCCCGCCCGGAAATAATGTAACCATTTATTACAAGCAGGGCTACACGACACCTTATATTCATTACCGTCCTGTAGGCGGAACCTGGACGACAGCACCAGGCGTGGTTATGCCAGCAGCTGAAGTAGCCGGCTATAATAAAATCACGATCAATATCGGCTCCGCTACCCAGTTGGAGGCTTGCTTCAACAATGGAAGCGGAACTTGGGACAGTAATGGTGGCAGCAATTATTTGTTCGGCACTGGCACCTGGACCTACACGCCAACCGGAAACATTAAGATGGGTGGCCCTGTGACGCCGACAGCGACACCGACAGCGACACCGACAGTGACACCAACAGCTACACCGACAGCGACCCCGACAGCAACACCAACGGCCACACCGACAGTGACCCCGACGGCTACGCCGACAGTGACCCCGACGGCTACGCCGACAGCGACAGCGACGGCCACGCCTGTGGCCACTGCGGCAACAATCTATTACAAAAATACGGCTTACAGTAACGCGTATATTCATTACAAATTAGATAATTCCTCAGTCTGGACAACAGCGCCGGGAATTCAAATGCAAGCCTCCGCATTTGCGGGTTACAAGGCCCTCACGATTCCACTAGGTACAGCCTCAGGCTTGACAGCAGCCTTTAATAACGGCAGCGGGACTTGGGACAACAACGGCGGCAACAATTATCATTTTGGAGCAGGCACGTGGAGTGTAGTGAACGGCAGCATCGCAGCAGGTGTGCCGCAAGCGGACAGCGTGACCTTCAGGGTCACTGTTCCAAGTACGACTCCAGCAAGCGGGCCAGTGTATTTAACTGGCAGCTTCAACAGCTGGAATGCAGCAGACCCTGCGTACCAGCTGACCAAAGGCAGTGATGGCGTATATTCCATCACACTAAGCCTGCCGGCGGGAACGGCAGTACAATATAAGGTTACACGCGGCAGCTGGACTTCAGTAGAGACCAGCACAAGCGGGGCGGATATTGCGAACCGCACGCTTACACCTGCGGGTGGGGCGCAGACCGTCAACCTTACCGTGCAGCGCTGGAAGGACCTATAGCAGGATCAAAGCTGCTGACAACAGCACATATGAACCATGCAGGCATGCAAACAAGGAGCGGCTCAGTCCAGAGCCGCTCCTTGTTTGCATCCTTGTATAGGAAATTATACTGTGTAAAAAAACTGTGGATCACTCCGATTGAAAAGTGAGAGGGATAAACGTGAAGAAACTGACCGGAGGAAACGAAATGAACTAAACGGGCCAGCGGGCAGAATAGAAGGTAGAAATACCTCTGATCTCGCCATAAACGGGCCAGCGGGCAGAATAGAAGGTAGAAATACTTCTGATCTCGCCGTAAACGGGACAGCCGGCAGAATAGAAGGTAGAAATACCCTTGATTAGGTAGCAATGCCGTTACCTGCGGCAATGAGATGCTGGATTCACCCGTTAGGGTGAGTTTGTTCAACAGAAGGATTGTAGAAGCGATGAAGGTGCAAAGCCTATATTTATTGCCTGACGGTAGATTCGCGAACAATAAACAGCCAATAAATGCTGGCTTGCAATAGCCCTGCCCGAGCATACGGCTTGTCATCATAACTTGATTTCTGCAGTGTCGTGGCATTCCGCTACCCGATTTTACACAGCGTTGATAATCGGTGCGGGAACTGGTATTTTACTGAAAATGAAGGTAGGATGTTCTCAAGGACACAATCATAAGGATGAGGATACAATTCATGAGACCGTTTCGCATTCGTCTTACACTGATACTTATGGCCCTGATTGGCATATCCATGATCGGCGCAGGTATTACCATGGCCAAGCTCTTTAAAGATTCACATATTTCCGCGCTGGAAGAAAACATGTCCCGGGAAATAAATCTGCTGTCCGGTACTCTTCAATTTAGAGATACAGCCAGTCCGGACGCAGTCAGCTATTATACTAAGCAGGCAGAGAATATCGCCAAGTTAACCAGTTCCCGGATTACTTTTATTCTGAAAGACGGCAAAGTCATTGGCGATTCAGAGAAAAATCCGATGGAGATGGACAACCATTCCACTCGTGAAGAGGAAGTACTGGCAGCCAAAGAAGGGATTGGGCGCGCGATCCGATACAGTGATACCCTTAACCGGGAGATGCTGTACGTAGCCGGGGCTGTTGTATCTGATCAGGGCTTCGATGGTTATATCCGTCTCTCCATGGGGCTCGATGCAGTCACAGAGGGATTGAACCGGGCCTGGATGATCATGGCAGGCGGGCTGGTGCTGCTGTTCATTGCAGCTACTTTTGTTAGTTACAAAGTTGCCTCCAGCATGACCTCTCCGCTTGAGCAGATTACCAGAGTCGCCCGGAGGATTACCGATCTGGATTATGATGCAAGGGTTCCAATGAACCGCAGAGACGAGATCGGTCAGCTTGCAAATGCAATCAATGCGATGGCAGACAGTCTTCAGGACCAGCTCAAGACGATCCGGAATAACGAGGATCTGCTGCAGAGCGTGCTGGACAATATGACCGGCGGTATTGTAATGATTAATGCAGAAGGTGAAATTGCTCTCTTGAACCGGGCATCCGAGCGGCTGCTGGATGTGAAGAACAGTGAGATGGCAGGGCGTTCGTACAAGGAGCTGAAGCATCACTATGAGCTTACACGCCTGATCGAGGAGGGTGTTTCCCGCAATGAGCCGATCCATGAAGAGCGGAGCATCTATAATCCCGCGGAGCGGATCGTGCGGCTGGACGGCGTGCCGATGATTCAAGACGGTTCATGCCGGGGGATGTTGTTCCTTCTTCAGGAGGTAACGGAAATCCGCCGGCTGGAGAAAATGCGCAGCGAGTTCGTAGCCAATGTATCCCATGAGCTGAAGACCCCGGTCGCTGCAGTAAAAGGTTTTGCCGAGACACTGCTTGGCGGTGGAGTCACTGATGAGAAAACCGCGCGCTCTTTTCTGCAAATTATCTATGATGAGAATGAGAGGCTGAACCGCCTGATCGGCGACATTCTGGAACTCTCCAAAATAGAATCCAAACGCGTCCAGCTGGAATGCTCACCGGTCCATTTGATTGAATTCTTCGATTCCGTGCTCGAAACGCTCAGCAAGGTAGCCGAGAAGAAGAATATCAGCTTGCGTGCGGATGTGCCTGCTGAGCTGTTCATGGAGGGGGATGAAGATAAGCTACGCCAGATCTTCATGAACCTGTTATCCAATGCGATTAATTACACTCATGAAGGCGGAAGCGTAAATATAATTGTGGTTAACACCCAAATGAATGACGGGATAGAGACGGTTACCTTTACCGTAAGAGATACCGGCATGGGAATTCCGCGGAAGGACCTGCCGCGGATTTTCGAACGGTTCTACCGGGTCGACAAAGCCAGATCCAGAAGCTCCGGCGGAACCGGGCTTGGATTGTCCATTGTCAAGCATCTGGTTGAGCTGCATCACGGATCGATTTCTGTAGAAAGCGACCTTGGAATCGGCAGCTCCTTTATTTTGGAACTTCCGCTGCTGCAGGAAGGTTCTCACTAAGCGGACAGTGCCAATATTAGGGGCAGTTTTGTTCACTGCCCGGATTGCCAGCAAGGATTCAAAGAGCTAGTATTAATTCTAGAGGCTTAAAAATTATGAATCCTTTGCTATTTTACACCGGGTTAACATTCCGGTGATATGATGGGCTTGCCTGCAGTTTTGTAAATTTGAAAACATATGAAGACGGGGGAAACTATGGCACAACGATTGCTTGTCATTGAAGACGAACCGACACTGTCCCGGCTGCTGTCGTATAATTTGACGCAGGAAGGCTATGAGGTCACCGTTGAGGATCATGGAACGGCAGGATATGACCGTGCGACTAGAGAACCTTTTGACTTAATCGTACTGGATCTGATGCTGCCTGGAATGAATGGGATTGATATTCTGGATAAACTGCGCGGTCAAGGCATCCGAACGCCTGTAATTGTGCTGACTGCCAAAAATGCCGAAGAGGACGTGGTTCGGGGGCTGAAATCAGGGGCCGATGATTATATAACCAAGCCTTTTGGCGTATCTGAACTGCTTGCCCGTGTCAGTGCTGTACTGCGGCGGATTTCCGGGCTGGCCGAAGAAGTTCAACCGGATACATCAGTACCTGCATCTACCATAATCCTGGGACAGCTGGAGATTTACCCTGAGCGGTATGAGGTGTTGCTGGGGGGGCAGAGCATCAACCTCCGGCCCAAAGAATTCGAGGTTCTGCTGTATCTGGCCCGCAAACCAGGGGTGGTGCTTACACGTGATGATCTGATGAATGCCGTCTGGGGTTTTGATTACATCGGAGGACAACGCACCGTAGACGTACATGTCAGTTCCCTGCGCAAGAAGCTTGAGCTGGACCCGGAATCCGTGCATATCGATTCGATCCGCGGGGTGGGCTACAAACTTGTGGTGAACAAAAAAAGAAGCCCGGTCATGTAAAATAACAGTGTTCTTTTTAAGTGAATGCATAAATATCTAGCATTTTGACAAAAGCTATGAATTGGATTCGTCGGTTGACCGTGGCAAGTCCTCACAATGTGAGGGCTTTTTGTTTCTTGTTATCTTGTCATCCAAACCTTACATATGATTTAACATTCTGTTAACAATTCTCTTCAACTCTATTTACACTGAAAGCTTATCATGGGGTACGAAGATGATGAGAAGGAGACACAAAAACTAATGAAATCCATCATTGACATAGAGAAGCTAGATCTCTACTATGAGTCATTTCACGCGCTGAAAAGCGTGGACCTTCAAGTGCCTGAGAAACAGGTGACCGCTTTTATCGGACCCTCCGGTTGCGGGAAGTCCACCCTTTTGCGTACTCTTAACCGTATGAACGATATGATCCCGGGTACACGTATTGAAGGTAAGGTTAACATTAGCGGTAAAAATATTTACAGCGACGAGGTGGAAGTGGAAAGCCTGCGCAAGCAGGTAGGCATGGTGTTCCAGCAGCCGAATCCATTCCCCAAATCGATCTATGACAATGTGGCTTACGGTCCCCGTCTGCACGGAGTCCGCGGCAAAGCAGAGCTGGATGTTCTGGTGGAACAGAGCCTGCGCCAATCCGCCCTGTGGGAGGAAGTTAAGGATTTCCTTAAGAAATCGGCGCTCAGTCTCTCCGGCGGGCAGCAGCAGCGTCTTTGCATTGCCAGAGCGCTTGCGGTACAGCCGGATATTCTTCTGATGGATGAGGCGACCTCCGCTCTGGACCCGGTATCCACACTTAAGATCGAGGAATTGGTGCAGGAGCTGCGGGACAAGTATACGATTGTCATGGTCACACATAATATGCATCAAGCCGCACGGGTATCGGGCCGCACAGTGTTTTTCCTGAACGGTGTAATCGTGGAGGCTGCGGATACCGAGATGCTGTTCTCGAATCCGAAGGACTCCCGCACTGAAGACTATATATCAGGACGCTTCGGCTGATCCAAGTGATTGGCATGTTCCCAGAGTGACAGGCTGACCATACGTTTTTGAGGAGGATCGCTTTTATAATGATTCGCAGAAAAGAATTCGATAAAGATTTGGAAGAGCTGCGCAGCCTGCTGCAGCAGATGGGCGAGCATGTAACAGACGCGCTGGAAGGCGCGGTACTTGCTCTGCAGAACCTGGACACTGAGCGAGCTCAGGAGATCGTGAAGGCGGATTTGCGTCTCAATGCCATGGAAGACAGAATCATGGAAATCGGTTCGCGGCTCATTATCACCCAGCAGCCAGTAGCGAAGGACCTTCGCCGTATTATTGTAGCATTCAAAATATCAAGCGATCTGGAGCGTATGGGTGATCTGGCACTGGATGTAGCCAAGGTCACTATGCGGATCCAAGGTCAACAGCTGATTAAGCCACTTGTGGATATTCCGCGTATGGCAGAGATTGTAACGGGAATGATCACGGAAGCGATTCAGTCCTATCTGGACGAAAATACGGATTTGGCTTATAAAATGGCCCAGGATGATGACCACGTGGATCAACTGTACAGCGGGATGATTAATGAGCTGTATGCCTATATGGTCGAAAAACCGGAGTTCTTGAATCAGGCTATGCTGCTGACGCTGGTTGGCCGGTATATTGAGCGGATAGCGGATCATGCCACCAATATTGGCGAGAGTGTAGTCTACCTGGTGACCGGCAAACGTCCCGATTTGAATCAATAGCAGAATGACCTGTTTTCATTAGACACGTTTATAGAAGGGGCGATATCGCCTTTGAAACTCAGACAGCAAGCTTTCTTCAGTGAAGGCTTGCTTTTTTTGTATGACTGGAGTATTTCCGCGTTGAATGACCTCTTGCCGTTTCTGCTTGAGCAGGGCATATGGTAAAATGTAAAGAAGTATGCAAGATAAAGGCGAGGTGCAGAAATGGACAAGTTGATTCTAATAGATGGCAATAACATTATTTACCGCGCATTTTTCGCAATGCCGCCGCTGACGAATACCGCAGGGCAGCAGACCAACGCAGTGTACGGATTTACAACCATGCTGCTGCGCTTAATTGAAGAGCATAAGCCCACCCATATGATTGTAGCCTTTGATGCAGGGAAGATCACATTCCGGCATGAAGGCTATGAAGACTACAAAGGAGGCCGTCAAAAGACACCACCTGAGCTCTCCGAACAGTTCCCAATGCTAAAAGAGCTGCTGCGCAATCTCGGTGTGCCGCAATTTGAAATTAACGGCTACGAAGCTGACGATATTATCGGAAGTATATCCCGGGAAGCCGATGAGGCTGGACGCCAGGTTATGATTGTGTCCGGGGATAAGGACATGCTTCAGCTGGCTTCGGATCATACGACAGTGGCTTTGGTGCGTAAAGGGGTTACTGAGGTCGAAATGTACGGGCCGCAGCAAATCCGCGACAAATACGATCTCACACCACAGCAGATCATCGATCTCAAGGGTCTGATGGGAGATGCCAGTGATAATATTCCCGGCGTGCCAGGGGTCGGCGAGAAGACAGCACTGAAACTGCTGCAGCAGTTCGGTTCGGTAGAAGGCGTGCTGGCCGGAACGGATGAACTGAAGGGTAAAATGAAGGAGAAGCTGGAGGAACACGCAGACAGCGCTGTAATGAGTAAGAAACTGGCGACGATCTACCGTGAGGTTCCACTGGAGCATGCCTGGGAGGATATGGTCTTTACCGGAATCAAAAAAGATACTGCCGGCCCGGCGCTGGCCAAGCTGGAATTCAAGTCCCTGCTGGAGCGTCTGTCTCTGAGCGCCTATGCTCCTGCAGGTGGAGTCTCTGAAGATGGAACAGAAGCGGCTCCGGCTGCGGAGCTGGATATCACCATCGTAGGGGAAACGGAGCTGCCGGAGCTGCTGGCTGCATTGCCTGGCATTTCTGCACTGCATGTGGAGACAAACGGTGAGAATCCGCACCGTTCGGAAGTGATCGGCATCGGTTTGTCCTCGCCAGAGCAGCACTTTTTCGTGCCCTTTTCACTGCTGAAGAGCCCTGCTGCGGCGAAGCTGCGGGATTGGCTCGGAGATGAGAAAGCACCCAAAAGCGGATATGATCTGCACCGGGCGGATCTGGCACTGCACTGGCAGGGGATTGCTTTTGCCGGAGCCGCTAATGATGTTCAGCTGGCTGCCTATCTGCTGGACCCTACGGAAGCCAGCCAGAATCTGAATGACCTTACAGCCAAATATGGCCTGCCCCGATTGTCTCCGGATGAAGAGGTATTCGGCAAAGGTGCTAAATATAAAATACCGGAGCTTGAAATCCTGGGCAATCATGTTGCCCGTAAGAGCGCCACCGTACTCGGTATCGTACAGAAACAGCAGCAGGAGTTAACGGACACGGATATGACCGGCCTGTTTGTCGATCTGGAAATGCCGCTGTCACGCATTTTGGCTGACATGGAGAAGCAGGGGATTGCTGTCAACAAACAGGATCTGATCGATCTAGGCAAGGAGTTTGAGGCCCAGATTTCCAGGCTGGTATCGGATATTTATTCGATTTGCGGTACTGAGTTCAACCTCAATTCACCGAAGCAGCTGGGCGAAATACTGTTCGTGAAGCTGGGCCTGCCTGTTGTCAAAAAGACGAAGACAGGTTATTCCACGGATGCCGAGGTGCTGGAGAAGCTGGCTCCCTACCATGATGCTGTAAGGCTGATTCTCCAATACCGTACCATCGCGAAGCTTCAGTCCACCTACGTAGAAGGTCTGCTGAAGGAAATCTCTGCGGAGACCGGGAAGGTGCATACCTTCTACCGCCAGACTATTGCAGCAACCGGACGCCTTAGCAGCCAGTTTCCAAATTTGCAGAATATTCCGATCCGTCTGGAGGAAGGCCGCAAAATCCGCAAGGTCTTTGTGCCCTCCGAGCCGGGTTGGTCCATACTGGCGGCAGACTACTCGCAGATCGAATTGCGCGTGCTGGCGCATATTTCCGGCGATGAGCGGATGAAGGAAGCTTTTCTGGAGGATATGGACATTCATACCAAAACAGCGATGGATGTGTTCGGTGTTGCCGCCGACCAAGTGGACAGCAACATGCGCCGTTCCGCCAAAGCGGTCAATTTCGGGATTGTATACGGCATCAGCGATTACGGCCTGTCTCAGAACCTCAATATTCCGCGGAAAGAGGCTGCACATTTCATTGAGCAGTATTTCGAAGTGTTCAAAGGTGTACGCCGTTATATGGACGATATTGTAGTAGAAGCCCGCAAGCAGGGTTATGTGACCACGCTGCTGGAACGCCGCCGCTATCTGCCGGAGATTAATGCGAAGAACTTCAATCTGCGCTCTTTTGCCGAACGTACAGCGATGAATACCCCAATTCAGGGGACAGCGGCAGATATCATCAAGCTGGCTATGGTTCACATGGACAAGGCGCTGCACCAGCGCGGGCTAAAAAGCCGCATGCTGCTGCAGGTACACGATGAACTGGTGTTCGAGGTACCCGAAGATGAGCTGGAGTTGATGAAACAATTGCTGCCGGAAGTAATGGCAGGAGCGTTGAAGCTATCGGTGCCACTTAAGGCAGAGGTAAGTTATGGAAGCAACTGGTATGAGGCGAAATAGCCCCCCCGCAAGGATCGTATATCCGGTATAATGAAGGGGAGGTGAGTCATTATGCCGGAATTACCGGAAGTAGAAACTGTCAAAAGAACACTTAATGCCTTAATTACGGGCAAGCAGATACAGAACGTCACCGTCCGGCTGCCGCGGATCATTCAACGTCCAGACGATATTCAGGCTTTTGCGGGCATGCTGGCTGGCCATACTGTAGTACAAGTGGAGCGCAGAGGAAAGTTTTTACGCTTTGTACTGGATGGCCTTGTTATGGTATCCCATCTGCGGATGGAGGGCCGCTACGGTCTTTATCAGGGAGATGAGCCGCTGGACAAACATACCCATGTTATTTTTCATTTTACGGATGGTACGGAGCTGCGGTACACGGATGTGCGCCAGTTCGGCACCATGCATCTGTTTCAGCCGGGTGAGGATTTACTGCTGCTGCCGCTGAAGAAGCTGGGAGAAGAGCCGCTTGCGCCATCTTTTACACCGGAACGGTTCAAGGAAATCGTCTCAGGCAAAAGCACCAAAATTAAGCCGCTGCTACTCAATCAGGAATATGTGGTCGGCATCGGAAATATTTATGTAGATGAAGCGCTGCACCGTGCCCGTATTCACCCGGAAACGGGCGCCAAGTCGCTTACCGGAAGTCAGCTGGATCAGCTGCATCATGCTATTGTCGCAACGTTGACTGAGGCTGTGAATGCAGGAGGATCTTCGGTGAAATCGTATGTCAACGGCCAGGGAGAGAGCGGAAGCTACCAGCATCAGCTGCTTATCTATGGACGCAAGGATCAGCCTTGTGCGAGCTGCGGCACACTGATCGAGAAAAGTGTGGTGGGCGGCAGAGGCACGCATTATTGTCCAAACTGCCAGCCGCAAAAAGGGATCATAAAGTAAGCGTTACATCGTAAGATTTGGCACTGCTGTACTTCCGGTTTTACGCTAATATTGTCCATACAGCAATAAAAGTCAGGCACTCAATACCTGTCCCGCCCATATACTGTGTGAAGAATGCTGATTAGAGCGAACGGAGCCTTGCCCGGAGCCATCCGGGCGGGCTGCCGGTTCTTCACGGGAGGGATTGCGGGTGTTCAGCCCATTTTTTTCACTGCTGCTGCTGGCGTTTGCCCTGAGTTTGGATGGTTTTGGTGTTGGTGTTACATATGGGCTGCGTAAAATGAAAATACCGCTGCTCTCGATCCTGATTATCTCGCTGTGTTCGGGGATCGTCATTGGTGTCTCAATGCAGGTCGGTGTGCTGCTGGCCAAGGTGGTTTCTCCTCATGCCGCATCCAGTATTGGAGCGGTTATTCTCGTCTTGATGGGCTGCTGGTCTTTGTTCCAGATGCTGATGCAGAAGGAAAAAGAGCATAGTTCAGATGCTGATAGCGAGAAGGCTGACGGGGCTGCTGGACGGGAGACTGCTGCTGCTCTTGCCGAGAGCCCTGGTTATGAGGGTTCCTTGGAAGCAGTGGACACAGAACCGCCTAAATCGGCGGTTTTCTCGCTGGAGCTGCGGCATCTTGGAGTCGTGATCCAGATTCTTCGCACACCTTCTTCCGCCGATATGGATGCTTCCGGCAGCATATCCTCTATGGAAGCGATGGTGCTTGGAATTGCACTGTCGCTGGATGCATTCGGTGCGGGCCTTGGAGCAGCATTACTGGGATTCAGTCCGGTCTCTACATCACTGATGATTGCCCTCTTTAGCGGAACTTTTCTGCTGCTCGGGATGAAGACGGGGCTGAAGCTGTCAGGCAGCTACTGGATGAGGCATGCTGCCTTACTGCCTGCGTTATTATTAATTGCAATGGGAATAATGAAGCTATTATGAGGTGAGTACATGATTATGGGCTTAACCGGAGGCATTGCCTCCGGAAAAAGCACCGTATCCGCAATCTTTGTGGATAAGGGGGCGCGACTGGTGGATGCCGATGTCATTGCCAGAGAGGTAATGCTTCCGGAGTCTCCGGTGCTGGCCGCTGCCGTGCAAGAGTTTGGAGAAGAAATCCTGCAGCCGGATGGAACACTGAACCGGGCCAGGCTTGGAGAGATCGTTTTCCACGATCCTGAGGCCCGGCAGAAGCTGAATGATCTGACACATCCGGCGATCCGCCGGGAGATTAAAAACCAGATGTATGCATTGGAACAGGATAATCCCCAGCGATTGGTTATAGTAGATATTCCGCTCTTGTACGAATCCCGTTTGGACAATCTGTTTCAGGAAATAATCGTGGTCTACGTTCCCCGTGAGCTTCAGCTGGACCGTCTGATGGAACGCAATACGCTCACGATGGAGCAGGCTGAAGGCAGATTGAATGCCCAAATGGACATTGAGCTGAAGCGTAGTAAAGCCACCTATGTTATCGACAACAGGGGTAATCTGGATGATACAAGGCAGCAGGTTGCAGCTTTATGGGACAGGCTGGGTCTATCATGAAATGGCTGCGTAAAAAAAGAGTGCTGCTCCTGCTGTTTGTAGGCTTTACAGCCATTCTGTTCTTGAGTACGAACTGGATGTCCTGGTTTTATCCCATTTATTATAAGAATGAGATCCGCAAGCACAGTCTTACCTATGAGATGGATCCGTTCCTTGTGGCGGCAATCATCCGGGTTGAGACGAATTATAAAACCGGACGTGAATCTAAAAAAGGCGCCATAGGTCTTATGCAGCTGATGCCGGATACCGCCAAGTGGGCGCTCGAAAAGGCCAAGCTCCCGGATGTATCGCTGGACAGGCTTAAGGAAGAGCCTTCCGCTAACATTGAGCTGGGTACCTGGTATCTCTCTTCGTTGTCCCGCAAGTTTGACGGCAACCGCACGGCGGTTATTGCCGCATACAACGCTGGCCCAGGCAAGGTGCAGCGATGGCTGGATGAAGGGGACTGGGACGGGAGCGAGGCGGCAGTGAAGGATATTCCGATTGGCGAGACCCGTCATTATGTGCAGCGTGTCATTTATTATTACGAACAGTACACAGAGATCTATAATGAATTCTAGAGTGTAGCAACCCTACATTTGCATGCAAAAAAGAAGTATTACACGACCCGAAAGTCGAATAATACTTCTCGGCATACTTATGGAGAAATGTTTATTTGAACTGACCTGCCAGTGATTGTTCAGCCAGGGTTACAAGACGTTTAGTGATGTAACCACCGATCGAACCGTTTTCATAAGAAGTTTTATTGCCTTGGTATCCATCTGGGGAGAGCGTGATACCGAGTTCTTGGGCAACTTCGTATTTCAGTTGATCCAAGGCACCGCGTGCATTTGGAGCTACCAGGTTATTGGAGCTGTTATTTTGGCTCATTACTGTTCACCTCCTATCGGTTGGTAACAGTATTATGTGCTGGACTTGCCATCTTCATAACAACAAATAAACGGTGATTTATGGAAATTAGAATGAGCGCTTCGAAGCCGGATTCCTTGCCGGAACGGGACGACACCTATATTGCAAAAGGAAGTGATTAAGCTTATGAAATGCCCATACTGTGATCACACGAATACCAAAGTGCTGGACTCCCGTCCGGCCAACGAAAATAAGTCAATCCGCCGCAGGCGGGAATGCGAGTCATGCAGCCGGCGGTTCACCACGTTTGAGATGATCGAAGAAACGCCACTGATTGTGATCAAAAAAGGCGGCAGCCGCGAAGAATTCAGCCGCGATAAAATCCTGCGCGGCCTGATCCGCGCCTGCGAGAAACGTCCAGTCTCCGTCGAGCGCCTGGAGGTCATCGTCTCCGAAGTTGAGAAGTCCCTGCGCGGGATCGCCTTGGCTGAAGTGGAGAGCCGTCAGATCGGTGAGCTCGTCATGGAGCAGCTCTACCCTGTAGATGAAGTCGCTTACGTCCGCTTCGCCTCCGTCTATCGGCAGTTCAAGGACATCAACATGTTCATGAAGGAGCTGAAAGGCCTCTTGTCCAAGAGTACTGGAGAGCTGGAGGGATTATAGAGAGCTGCTGAGGGTATGCTATGTGGAGTGAGAGCGTTCTCTCTTTAGCCTGCAAGCTGTATGGAATTTTCCCTGTGAAGCAATAAGCCGCCGTACTGTAAGGTGGTTTATTGCTACTCCTAAATCCTTCAGCGGACGGGCAGAGGATCAATCCAAAAACTTTTTTGAGAAAAGTGTTGACACAGAGTCCGGAATTTTATATTATATAGAAGTCGCCTACGAAACAAATTAACTTCTAAGTGACATAAACATTACGGACAGAGTCAGTTTTTAGAATACATATTGTAGTTCTAAAACGCTTCATGGGGCCATAGCTCAGCTGGGAGAGCGCATCGCTGGCAGCGATGAGGTCAGGGGTTCGATCCCCCTTGGCTCCACCAATAACATCATACGGACTCTTAGCTCAGTTGGTAGAGCAGTAGACTCTTAATCTATTTGTCCAGGGTTCGAGCCCCTGAGAGTCCATCTTAAAGAAACGGCAGAAATGCCGTTTTTTTGTTGTCTGGGAAAGCGTGGCGGGTTTCGGAAGTACAGTCAGGAAATAGACCGCATCCTTTGCGAGAGGGCGGTCTATTTCTTTTTGAGTTATATCAGTAGTCCAAACAGCCGCTGAACCAGCCATACAGCCCCAAGGGTGGTAATTATCCAAGAACCATAGGTGACAGTGGGCTTGAAGAAGCTCTTTTTTTGAAAATAAATGAGGATTGGAAGCAGGAGCAGCACAATGCCTAACTGGATACATTCAATCCCTAGATTGAAGCTGATCAGGTCCACGGCTAAATGGGTTTTGGGCAGGTTCATTCCGCGCAGAATACCCGAGAAGCCGATACCGTGGATAAGCCCGAATAAGAATGTGACCACCCAGCGGAAGCGTATTTCTTTACGGAAAATATTCTCCAGGGCTACATAACAGATACTCAAGGCGATGGCCGATTCCACTAACCGTGAAGGTAAGCTAATCCAGCCCAGGACTGCGAGAGTTAATGTGATGCTGTGCGCTAAAGTAAATGCCGTGATAATGGAAATATACTGTTTAAGCTTTTGCTTTCTTAATAAAAGGGCGAACAGAAACAATAGATGATCATATCCGGTCAAAATGTGATTCATCCCCAATTTGAAGAATGAGAACCAATCAGACGTAGTGCTCATAGTGCTGCTACCGTCATTTGGAGAGGAAGGGCTCTGTGTCTGCGGATTGGATGAATTGGACGAAGAGGTCAATTGCTGCTGCTGCTGATCCTCGGTTAGTAGCATGGTCCATGTCCGGCTTTTCCCCTGCAGAACCGTCTCACTTACCTGACTCCCGTTGTGCGCAGTGATTAGATTGACATAGGGAGAACTTGTAGTCTGGGAGTAGAGGCCATCCAGAATAGAGACCGTTTGTCCAGGTTCGAACGCCGGATAGGCATAATGCCAGGTCACTACCTCTTTATCGCTCTTTTGATCAAGCCTGATGCCCAGAAGCTCTCCGGCCTGCTCGCTCCCGTTCATTTCAAGAACGACACTGTCGCCGATCCACTCTTCTAATTTATGCTTGTTCCGCTCAAGCTCGTCCTCTTGAAGAATTCCATCTCCATTGGTATCTACATCCATGCTTTCAAGAATAGAAATGACGTCTAAGGAAAAGCTGAAATCGGTCTTGTCTTTGTCAAAAGTAACTGTAGTATAGCTGGCGCTGAGGGCATGGGCCGATGCCAGTTGGTTGGAGAAGGCAACTGAAACGATGAGTGCTGTGATGAGAATGAATCCATGAAGTGTGCTGGATCGGAAATTACGAGATGACAAAGAGGTCCCTCCCTATTAGTTGAGCAGTAGAATTGCTGCAAGTCGCATAACCATTATTATAGCGAATAATTATTTTCGGTGTATATGCCTATGTAAGGTTAAAAATTAAATTTTACAAAATTAATACAATCGAATAATATAATTTTTACAATGCATGCTTATTGTTAATCTAGCAAGGAGTCTCACGTCCTTTCATAGGGTGCCGTTGGAAGAAGCTTATAGCACAAGAGGAGGTATTTTATTCATGGAATTTCGTAGTAGCCGATTCAACCGATTTAGAAAAAGGACAAGCTTGGGTTTAGCCGTACTCCTGCTCTTGTTGTCCGTATTCCCGCAAGGATGGATGATGTCCCGGGCTTCAGCGACTGCTTCGATAGATTCGCCGCATATTGTGATTAGCCAGGTATATGGCGGGGGAGGGAATAGCGGAGCCCCCTATTCTTATGACTTCATTGAATTATACAATCCTACAGACAGTGAGGTTAATCTGGATGGTTATGCCGTTCAATATGCTTCTAAGGCAGGAACATTCTCTGCCGTTGCTACGGGAACCTCGCCAACTATTACTAGTTTAACAGGGAAGGTAATTCAAGCTCACGGCTTCCTGCTGATCCAAGAAGCGAAGGGTACTAATTCACCAGCGGATCTTCCCGCGCCTGATGTTACAGGCACCATCGCTTTGGCTGCCGGAGATGGCAAAGTGGCACTTACAAACACGCAGACTGCCATCACGGGTGTTGCTGATCCTGCTGTTGTAGATTTCTTGGGCTACGGTGCCGCCAATGATTTTGAAGGTGCTAAGCTCGGTGCATTAAGCAATACTACCAGTGCACAACGAAAATCCGAGGATGGCAGCAACTCCGGACCCGGCAAAGGTGCTGGCCTGGACACCAATAATAATAGTACGGATTTCGTTGCGGCCTCCGTGCTTACACCAAGGAACTCAGCAACTCCTGCTGTTGTAATTACCAAGAGCGCACAACCGCTTGGCCAGAACATTCAGTTCACCAGCCAAGGCTCGGTGGGTACAATCACAGGTGATATATCCTCTGTTACTTCCTCTACATATGTCTCCATGTATTTAAGTGCTCCAGGTACCGGAACTGTTCCGGTTACCCAGGCCGTGTATGCGGATCCTTCCGGAGCATTCCATCTGACCTTCGATAATTCCGGTGACTACAAGCAAGTTTATCTTACGTCAACTGAACTGGATAAGGTGGCCAGTAATGCTGTAATGATCAATCTGGCACAGGCAAGCGCAGTGCTCGATGAGACCAAACTGACCTATTACCTCGACGCAAGCGGGGGTGGCAGAATCGTAGGAGCCGCAGGAGCAGCAGCAGCGAATTCGCTGATCTACAGCTACAATAATGCGGCAGGAGGGACGCGATTCTCCTCTACAGCCGACGGCAAAGACTACATTATCTCAGGTGCCGATGGTTCCTTTTCCTTTACATTTGCTAACGGGACAGATGAAGTCTATGTAGCGCAATTAACAGCTACGCTAAACGGCAAGAACCTGGAAGGTCCACGCACAGCCATTACCAAAGAAGATACAACGGTGATTACCCCTATCAGCACCTTGCGGACGAATGACAGTGCGGGTAAATCGGATAAAATCAATCAGATTTTTACGATACAAGGGGTTGTGATTGGCAATAACCAGGTGACTGCAGCCAATACATTCTATATGCAGGATGCAACGGGCGGCATTGCGGTGTTCGGGGCACTGCCTGCAGGCGTAACCGTTGCAGAAGGAGATTTGGTCACCGTAACAGGTGCGGTTCAGTTTTACAATGGCCTAACCGAAATTACGCCTACGACCGTTGTTAAAAATAATACAACCACTCTTCCACTCCCTTTTGAGTCGACGCTGCTCGATCTGATTGATTATACGAAGGCGGAGCCGCATGAGGGATCGCTAGTAAAATTCACAGGGAAAATCACTAACATTCCGGCCATTTCCGGCAATGGATATAACCTGACCGTTGCAGAGCCTGTAACGAACAAAACGATTACGGTACGGGTTACCACTGCCAGTGGCATTGATGTTTCCACCCGGTTGCAGAAAGATTCAAGCTATATTTTTACCGGGATATTCAGCCAGTACGTATCAGGCAGCACGTATAAGAGCGGATATCAGGTATTTCCAAGATCCATAGCAGATGTGCAGGAGGTTAAAGAGCTTTCCCTTGTGCATCAAGCGGTAACAGAAGCTTATACGAATACTGATATTCAGTTTACAGCAACGGCCAAAAATGCAGACTCTGTAATCCTTTATTACAGAACAGCAAGCGGAGTCTATACTGCGAAGCCCATGGTTTCAACCGGTGGCAGTGCTTATACTGCTGTATTGAATTCCGGCTTTGTTGCTTCCGGGAACAGTTTTGATTATTACATCGAAGCCAAAATGGGGCAGGATACGAAGCAGTCGGGATCCCCGGATCAGCCTCATACCGTTTCTGTTGTTGACGATACGTTTGCACCTGAATTTTACGAAGAAACACCAATGTCAGGAACAAAGATTGAAGACAGACAACCTGTCATTTCCGTGAAAGTAGATGAGCCAAGCGGTCTTGACGCATCTACTCTGGAAGTAACACTAGACGGAACGGCTGTACCTGCAAAGATTAATGGGGATACCATTGAGATTACCAATTCTGCGGATTTATCAGTGAGTAATCACACAGTTATTGTGAAAGTCAGTGATACCAAGCAAAATGAGGGAACCTATACATGGACCTTCACAGTGACACCAGTATTTACCGGTGGGAATCACTATCGCGGAACAACGCATAACCATACCAATATATCGCATGACGCTGCGGGTACACCTGAAGATGCTTTAAAAGCAGCGGAAGCCCATCACTATGATTTCTTTGCTTTTTCAGACCATTCGCATGATATTGATGCTGCCTTGGTAGGTCAAGATACTGTAGATCATAAAGGCTCTCCGGAGCGTACCGGCGGCGAAGACTGGAAGTTGACTAAGGATTTAGCCAAGAGCTATACCAAAAATGACAGCTTTGTTGTTTTTCCTGCCTTTGAAATGACTTCTACAACTTGGGGACATTCCAATGTCTTTGGAACTGACAACTTTATCGACCGTAAACAGAACTCGGGTCAATATCAGGATTTGAGCAAGTATTATGCCTGGGTTATGACTTATGATGATGTCGTTGCACAGTTTAATCATCCGGATATGTCCGCGAATGCTTTTAATAACTTCACACCTTATGACCGGAATGTGGATAAATTGTTCACGATGTTTGAGGTGGGGAATGGATCCGGCCACTACGGCTATGCGAATGCAGAAGGTAAATTCTTCAAGGCGCTCGATCTGGGCTGGCATGTGGCTCCAACGTATGGCGAGGATAATCATGATGGCACCTGGGGGCAGACCAATGCCAGAACGGTCATCGTGGCTAGTGACTTATCACAGGAATCTTTACTGCAATCCATGCGCAATATGCGTGTGTATATGACGGAAGACCCTAACTTTACACTAGACTTCCTTGCGAATGGCAGCTATATGGGGGCAACGGTCAAAGGGGATACCCTGAATTTCTCGGTGTCCGGGAAAGATGATGTTGTCGAAAAGAAGACTACGCCTGAATACAACTATCTCAGCAGCACTTACCAGTCAGATGACCGAATAGCTAAAGTCGAATTGATCACTAATGGTGATAAAGTCGTGGACTCGATCACACCGATGACCTCTGATTTCACTTGGAATCCTACCGTTCATGTTACCGGCGGGCAACAATGGTTTGTTGTGAAAGTGACGCAAATGGATGGAGAGCAGGTTTATTCTGCACCAATCTGGTCACAAGAGGTGACAACCGATGTGAAAGTGAGTGGAATTAATATTGTAGGGAACAGCCTGGTTGCAGGCAGTCCTACCGTACTTGAAGCGGGATTGACCAACCTGGGTTCACAGGACTTGTCCAATCTGAATGTTAACTTCTACTATGACATGGTTGACGAAGCGCACTTTATTAATAAAGCAGTGGTACCTTCCATCCTATCGAAAAGTACAGCCTCAGCTACAGTTACCTGGGCTAATCCGTTGCAGGGCAATCATACATTGATTGCTGTACTGGATACACCGGTGGGAGATTCCCCGGGGGATAATCAGTTCCGCCTGGACGTAACGATCAAAGCCTCCCTGGGAATCAAGGTAATGATTGATGCCTCCCATAAGAATGAGAATACTTCAACAGATGGCGGTACTTATAAGGACAACCTGAAGACCTTTACTACCCAGCTCCGGCAGGAAGGGTACACTGTCGTGGAGAATACAGGCGCCATTACTGCATCCACTCTGGCAGATGTAAAAGTGCTTATGTTTACACATCCTGCAGTTGCTGTAACCGCTGATGAGAGTTCGGCGATTGCAAGCTTCGTACAGCAGGGCGGCTCCCTATTCTTAACCGAGAAGAGCAATAACAGTACGAATCCCGCAATCGCAAACGGGCTGCTGGAACAAATCGGATCTACAATTCAGGTCAGCAATGACGGGATTTTTGATACGAGTCCAGAGGGGAACTTCTGGTCCCAGCCAGTAGGGACGAATACTTTTACCGTCAGACTTCATCCCGGACTAGTCAGTAATTATATAACGGACCGGGCAACTACGCTTGAGTATTATAGTGGCGCCAGTCTGGAAAAGGCAGGTCATCTCCCGCTTACGGACACTAGCAACGTAACGATTTTGGTAAAAGGGAATGAGACAACCTTCCAGGATAAGGTCGCTGCCGGCGGCTATACCTATGATAATGTTAATGATGGAACCGGAGGTTCTGCTATTCCTGCGATCGCTTCAGAAGGGGTAGGAAGCGGCAGAATCATTGTTTCGGGGATGAATTTTGTCAATGATAAGCAGCTTGATGAAGCCTATAATCCTAAAGGCAATAATGAGCTTGGGCTAAATTCCATCAACTGGCTGGCTCACCGCGAGACGGTGATCAATACCATTGCTGATACCAGAACCCAACCTGATGGCACACCTGCAGTGATCGAGGGAACTGTGGTTACCGGCTCGAATATCTTCTTCGATGCGTTCTACGTACAGGATGCTACAGGCGGCATTATGGCATTTAAAGAAGTGCCGGAAAATACGCTGGTCGAGGGGGATACCGTCAGAGTCTATGGTCAAACGAAAACCTTTGAGAATAACAAAGAGCTTGAATTTGGTTCGTTCGCTGCGGATGTAATCAAAACGGGGCATACAAGCCCGGTGGTACCGCGTGCGTTAACCACCGGACAAGCTAACCTGGAAACAAACCAAGGTCTGTTAGTGAAGGTAAAAGGCAAGGTCATTTCACAGTTTGATGAGAATTCTTATGTGATAGATGATGGAACAGGACAGGTGCTTGTCTTTACTGACGGATATATTGCCAAGCAGAGCGGACCTGTTCCAGTTCTGGCAGCCGGAGATACCTTGGAAGCTATAGGTATAACGGGTAAGAATACGGAAGGGATCCGGATTCGTGTACGGAATACAACGGAGTTAGTGAAGAGTATAGAGGATCCTGCAACTCCGACACCGACGCCGACAAGTACACCAACACCGACGCCGACAAGTACGCCGACAGCAACGCCGACAGCGACGCCAACAGCGACGCCGACAGCGACGCCAACAAGTACACCAACACCGACACTGAAGCCGACAAGTACACCAACGCCAACGTCAACGCCGAAATCGGTGCTGCCTACGGCACCGACGGATATACATCCTATCATTAATGAGAGCTTGATTCCAAGCCCGATTGACTTGCAGAAAACGCTCAGTCAATTGCTCAGTTCTGCACCTGTTGTTACGTTTCCGGATGTTAAACCGACGGACTGGAGCGCGCAGGGAATAACGCTTGCAGCGCAGCTCGGCATCGTTACTGGCACACCTGATGGTAACTTCCATGGCAGCGCGAATGTAACTCGTGCTGAGTTTGCAGCAATGGTTGTGAGGGCGTTACATTTGGATACTTCCCAAGCCGCTGCCAACAGTACATTCTCAGATACAAAAGGACACTGGGCGGAGGCTGTGATCAACGCGCTGAAACAAGCAGGTGTATTGAATGGGACGGGCGACGGCTCCTTCAAGCCTGACCAATCTATCTCCCGAGCTGAAATCACCGCAATTTTAGCTCGTGTAATGAACATGACTTCGGCTACGACGAATTCCTTCTCAGATACGTCGAACAGTTGGGCAAAGCCGTATATCGAGCAACTGCACAGTGCAGGCATCATCAACGGGACCGGCGTCAATCAGTTCAAGCCAAACAATAAAGCAAGCCGTGCTGAAGCGGTATTGATGATTCTTCGGATGCTAAACGTAACGCTTGACCTTGGTCTTGACATGTAAAAGTTAATGTAGTTACAACTATGGTGGACACTGTGAATAACGGTGTCCACTATTTATTTCTTGCAACATTTATACTGGAAAGACCGCATAAACTTCATCAACCAAGTCATAATTTATCCCACAAAAAAACCGCTCTAATACTCAATCCCTCCTTGAAGTAAACTGAGAAGGCTAGAGTATAAAAAGCGGTGTGTGTTCTTCACTACCTAACTGGTATACGTAAGACGGACTCCATCTGGAGAATCCGCTATTTACTCCCGGCTTCCCATCTCAGATTCCAGTTATAATACTGATCCAATTCCTGGTGCCCGGCGAAATATTCTACGAGTCTCTCCACGCTGAAGGTCTCATCCTTCTGATTACGGATCATGGCGATGGCACACATCCCCTTATGATTATTATGCTCATCCAGCCGGACCTCGATTTCTGGTCCGCCTTGCTGCTTGATGGTTACAATGGCGTCAGCCTCAGACCAGTTCGTGATGCCTTCATAGATAAAAGCAAAGACCACAATTCTGCTGATTTCGGAGAGATAATGGCCATTGATCCGCAGATTCTCGCCCGTGGCTATGGATCCGGTGCGGTCATCCCCGTCAAGGGAGATGTAAGGCGGCCTGTTCAAGCTTCCGAAGGATTCACCAAGTGCTTGGACAGAGCCCTTAATGCCATTTTTTAATTCAAACAGACAACCAAGGTCCAGGTCGATTCCTTTACTTCCGAACCAGCCCGATGATTTTTTTTGATACCAGTTGAGATTGATCAGGATCTCGCCCAGGGATTCAGTCCCTTTCTGGAGATTGATCACCTCCCCGTGTTTCTTAAGCAGGATGGTATTGAGATCTAAAGGAGCGGTTGAAGGTGATGGTGGTGAAGAGGGGGGCAAATTACCCGCCGTCTTAGGCCGTGACCGCAGCTCTGGGAGAGAGAGGGGGGGCTGCTGCGATTGAATTACTGGGCTGGCGGGTTGAACTGACGGGAGGATGTTATTGACCTGTATCCCATAACTTTTACATAAGGCAGCTAAGCCTCCTGCATATCCGGAACCCACAGCGCTGAATTTCCATTCATTATGATATCTATAGATTTCTCCGGCGACAATGGCGGTCTCTACCGAAAAAGCTTTACCAAGCCTGTAGCGCAAAAGTTCCGTTCCATCAACTGCATTGATGATCCGTAAATATACATCGTCCAATAGCGAGAAGTTTTGCAGCCGTTTCTCCCCTTCATATATCGTGAGTGCAAAGGCAATCCGTTCGTAGTCTGCAGGGATTTGACTGAGCTCGACAGCGATTTGTGTGTTGTCGGTTAACACTGTGTTGACTCTTTGATCGGACGGCACTATAGCTACGGATTGGTTCGGAGTAGAAGGATTACCATAATAAATAAGATCCTCATCTTTAGAGACTGTCTGGGATGGCGTAAGCATAAACACAGAAAAATCAACCTCAACCTCAGATCTTGCATTATGCCAGCCCATCCCTACTATAATACGGGTAAGGAGTGGATCGGCTTTTGTTAAGTTGCATTTTTGTCCCTTTATTAGCTCAAATGTCATCAGAACCAGCCTTTCAAAAGATTAGTAGCATCTGGACCAATATCAGCAGGAGGTTACTATCTGCCGCGTCTTCCAGTGTCGAGATTCGGGCCGTTCAGACTGGATAACATATCCAAGGACTGTTCATATATACGGACTATATCCTGCACCTTTTGGAACTCCGGATCTGAGGGACCCAGATTGTCCATGAACATACGCTGCAGAATTTCTCTATAAAAGGAGATACGGTTTTCGACAAGACTACACTCGTAATCAATGACCTCTTCAACCGAGTGCTGCTGAACAAATTCCATCAGATCATCAGCCGGGTTATCGTTATCGTAAGACTCCCGCTCATTACGAGCGGCAATCGGAGTGTTCACATTATCAAGGTTAACCGTGGAACGTATATCGGTGAAGAGAATACCTTCTTTCGCCAGCATGACCTGAAAAGGCTTGTGCTTGAACAACTCTTGTGCGACAAGGGCACACATCGCCTGATTCCTCAGCAGGATGCCGTCAAAAGGGTGAAGAACCCATCCTCTGTCATCCCGGTAGAGGCTGAACGTGAAGTACTCACCTCCATACTCATATTTCAGATTGATATTCGTCTCTGATGTAAGCTCATATTGAAATGCATCCATTCAAAATTCCGCCTCCTGCTTCTTCTATATGATTCTATTAGCATAGCAGAATATGGGGAATCTTGGGAGAGAGGATTAGTAATTTAGTAATGACAAACACTATACTCACTTTACAAAATATATATAGTCTATGCGTTCACCCGCAATATTTGCAACATTCTGATTCTCTCTTTTTTGATCTTTTACGAATCCGACACGCTCATACATTCGTTGAGCAGGGATTAAGTCCTCATTCGTGAATAAAACAATCTTTCGCACATCATGTTGGATGATTCTATTAACTGCTTCTTGAAGCTGCATTTTACCATAACCCTTGCCTTTGTGTTTTGACGCAATGCAATTATGACCTATTTCCGCATACTCAGGCATATTTCTCGGATCCCATGAAACAAAGCCAATCGCTTCATCATTTAGTGTAGTGATAAGCCCATATTTATCAGCAATTTCTAAATGGTCAAAGAAAAAGTTATCAAAATCCTGCCAATCAGAAGAACAGTTTTGTTCATATCTGCAATCCAATGAGTACGCATCTGTCAATAATTCAAAGAGTATTCCCCGGTTAAAGTCGCTCACTTTTTTAAATTTAATACTCATGGGTTAATTACCCGCCGCATTCTCATAAATATTCATAACCACCTGCTGGATCGGCAGTTCCTTGACCGAAATATCGGAGAACCGGTGCTTTCGGGAGATATCCTCAAGGAAATCGCTGATTGAAATATAAGCCGTATCCACTTCAAGCGTAATCTGAAAGCCGGAAGGCCTATCGATTACCTTGGTATAGGCATTGTCGAAGACGGTGCCCTGTACGGACTCTGCAAAAGTAAAACTGACTCGTTTCTTCTCTCCCAGAAAAAGCTTCAGCTGCTGAAGTGAATCATCAAATACCTTTTCCCCGTGGTTAATGACAATGACCCGGTGTGCAAGCTCCTCCACGTCCTCCAGATCATGGGTGGTCAGAATACATGTCATATTCTGCTTCTTGTTCATCTGGTGAACGAATTCACGGATTTTGACCTTGGCGATCACATCAAGGCCGATGGTGGGCTCATCGAGGAACAAAATATCCGGCTGGTGCAGCATAGCCATGACGAATTCACATTTCATGCGTTCGCCAAGAGACAGCACTCGAGTGGGCTTTTCGATCACGTGGGCGATATCCAGCAGCTCCGTTAGCTCTTCCAGACGGCTTTTAAAATCCGGATTGGCGATCCCGTAGATGGCTTTGTTCATGTTGAAGCTGTCGATAGGGGGAATATCCCAGATGAGCTGGGATTTCTGACCGAATACGGCTCCAATTTTGCCGACATAGCGCTTTCTGTCCCGGGCAGGCGAATAACCCAGCACCTGAATTTCCCCGCTTGTAGGATACAGTGCTCCGCAGAGCATTTTGATTGCCGTTGATTTCCCTGCCCCGTTGGGTCCCAGAATGCCGCAAATTTCTCCCTGCTCAATAGCAAAGCTGATATCGTTGACCGCGTGGACCATGACTTCTTCGCGCTGGAAGAAGCTCTTGAAGGTCTGTCCCATACCTGCGCCACGCTTGTAGGTTTTATAAGTTTTGGTTAAATGCTTCACATCAATAACCGGCATCATCCGCCTACCCCCTCGTACAATCTGATCATATGCCGATAAATCCATACTCCCGCCGCCAGGAATAAGAAGCACGGCAGAATAGCCGCGAAATCGCTGGCCTGCGCCCGTCCAAGAAGAGCAGAGGCAGGGAAGAAGCCTATCATCCCCACCGGAATGATCATCGAGGCTACCGCCTGCACAGCCTTCGGGAAAATGGGCAATGGATATTTTCCAATGTGCAGCACACTGTCGGCAAGCTCGGAGATTCTCGAATTGCCTACCCATTTGAAGGACATCGCAGCCATCATGAGGGATAATCCTGCCAGGACAGCTGTCCCTGCGATGAATAATCCGGCGAACTGCAGCCAGTACAAGGCCGAAATAGCGCCTGCATGTGCAGCAGAGAATATAAATAGAGAGATCCCGCCCAGTAACAAGCCGATACTGTCGGTAGAAAATGTAGTCGCAACAATATAAAACAGCGGATTCAGCGGCTTAAGAAGAATAACCTCGAAGCTTCCTTCACGGACATGCGACATAGTAGTCCATAGAACGCCGCCAAAAATAACACTTGAAAGCCCGCTGGACATGGTGAATACAGATTGGATTAGCAACACCTCATACAAGCTCCAGCCGGGAAAGCTGGTTCCCGCCCGGTAAATAAGCAGGGTCACCAGTGGGAACAAAATGTTGCCGACTAGTGTGATCAGGCTGCTGACGATGAAATTCATACGATAGGCCGCAGCTGATTGCACAGCTGAATACATACACTGTTTGTAAACATCCAGATACCGTTTCATGGTAAGAACTGTCCTTTCATGGGGTCATTCACGCACCGACAGCGGTAAACTGCTTCATAGCCTGGCGGCGAACGAGCTCGTTCAATCCGAACGTAATAAGCACTGCTATGGCCTGCATACCTACAGCTTGCTGTATGGATAGCTCAAGGCCTCCAAGAGAATAATGCCCGGTGAACACCATTGCCGGCAGGTAAGCCATGTACTGAAACGGCAGGAAGAACTGGATCACCTGCAGCGAGTGCGGAAAGAAATCAAGCGGAATAAGCGCACCCGAAAAAATACCCGACACCAGCATAAACGCGCTTCGTATTCCGCCCGACTGGACAAGCCAAAATGAAGTCAGGCCAATCATGTAGTTCACATAAAAATTCATTAGAAAGGCAAGCAGCACCGACAGAAAAGTCCATGGGAGGCTTGCCGGTCGCATATCTACTCCAAAAATAAAAATGAAGATCAGAAGGCACGGCAAAAATTCAAACAGGAAGCCTAAAGACCGATGGCCGAGTTTCTGAAAGAATGCGAACGAACGGTGATGAATCGGGCGCAAATGGAAGGTGAGAAATTTACCGGTGCGCACAAGCATGGATAAGTTCCAGTCGGCAAAATCCATGATCAGGTAACCGATAAGCGCAGTAGCCCCAAAGTAGCGGATCATCTCGGGGAGTGCCATGCCGCCGAGCGAAGAATGACCTCCATATACCGCCGTCCAGATGAAATATTGCACCATAAAATATACAGGGCCGACGATAACGGACACCATAGAATGAGTGCGGTAAGCACTCCACTCTTTGTAGGTCACGCCCGCTACCGTCCGGCAAATCAGCCAATTGTGCTTCAAGCTGTTCATTAGATCAGTCCTGACCAAATGATATTGGTTACATTGAACAAGCCTTCCGCGTACCAATTATCACCGACAAAAGGCACAAACCATACGGCAGCGAGCTGTTCTGTGGGGTCAATGGCCATGCAGCAGGCCCCCGCACCTTCATGGAAATAGCTGGTCTCCGAGTAGAGGAAGGCAGGGCCTCTTCTCATATCGAGACCAATGCCGTAGCTCCGGTCTTTGACGTCGTTACCCCAGCAGTAATCGGGAACCCCGTGCAGGGTGCGGGTTGTGATTTTTTCCACTGCTTTGCGGCCGACAATACGGGTATCGCCCAGGGTTCCCATGCCCAGGAGCATGTTGGCGAACCGGATGAGGTTAGCAGGTGTAGAGGCGAGGCCTCCCCCGGTTTTGGAAACCGTATCCCACAGCTGTTCTATTTGCAAGTCTTCAGGCTGAGTACCGTTGACTAGATCGTTCAGCCGCTTTTCATGTCTCTCATTTCTTATAATGGCGCGTTTGGCCAATTCAGGCGTCAGTTCCCAAACCGTGTCCTTCATACCCAGAGGCTTCAGGATTTGCTCTTCTATGTACTGCTCAGCGGTTACACCGGTCACTTTTTTAATAATTTCTCCGAGCAGGCAGAAGCCGAAGGAGCAGTATTGCCATTCTTCGCCTACTTTCTTATTGACGCCGCAGCTCAGCGCGGCTGTGATCCAGTCGGGATCACCGTCCTCAGGGGTATATTTTTCGAAATACTCTTCAATGAGCTGCCAATAAGACTTATGATAGGGGATGCTCCCTGCACAGTCGGGAAACAGGCCCGAGGTATGGGTCAGAAGGCTATAGATATCGATTTTATCAAACGGGGCCACATTCAACGGTTCAAGTATGGCGCCAACCGGGATGTCAAACCGGAGAATACCGTCCTCCACAAGCTTGGCGATAGCAACTGAGGTAATGGCTTTAGTAATGGACGCGATATTATGAACGGTTGTTGGTAAAAGCGGGTCCGTGCTATCTTCCCGGAAAGAGAGCGGTCCCATAGCCCCGTGCATAAATGTCTTTCCATACCTGGAGACGCAGTAAGATGCGGCCTGGATCTTTTTTTGATCGATCAGGGTCTGAAAATGGGCATTCAAAACCCCGATTCTTGAAGTGTCGTAACCTGCCTCTGCCGGTGAGCAGTCGGTAACTCCTGGTGTAAATAGCATATGATATGTGCCTCCTTATCTATTTTTACGCATGCGAAGTTGACAGCTCTAACTAAAGCGCTCTCAAAATGACTACGTTAAGTATATTTCCAAGGAATGGATGTTACAACAGAGAGTTTAATTTATAACCAAACTTGCCCGGGTGATTATTCATCTTTTAGGTGATAACGTAGAGGTGTTCATGATTTTATCGGGGAGATATACTTCGTTGAAATACTTTTTTAAATGGAAGTAAAAGGTTATATTAGACCTATGTGAGAATGCAGCCAAAGAGAGGGTGGAGCGGCTACATGGATTAATGTCCATAGCTCCTGTCAGGTAAACACCATGCTGTTACGCACTTATATTCCACAAGCTCCTTTGTCAGGTTTTGTGGATTTTTTTTGGTATTTCGAAGGCTATACCTCACCGTATTCGCAGGAACTCACGCTGCCGGATGGTTCGATTGAACTTGTGTTCAACTTGAGTGGGGGGAAGATTAACCTAATAGACCGGGAAAATAAAGGCCTGGTGAGGGCATATGGCAGCTCTGTTATTTGTGGGCCACATTCGAAGTCTTTCATCATTGATACTTCTGTGAAGTCTACAGTTGTGGGAGTACACTTCAAACCAGGCGGTGTTTATCCATTTCTTAAAATGCCAGTGGATGAAGTACATAATATTCATGTATCCCTGGATGCATTGTGGGGAGTACAAGCCCATGATATGCATGAGAAGTTGCTGTTAACCAAAACGGTGGATGATAAGTTCCAGCAGTTGGAGAAAAGCCTTATTAAGCTGGCTTCACAACCTTTGATACAGCATCCGGCAGTTCACTTTGCGCTTAACGAATTTCTGAGATTGCCTTTAAAAAGACCCCTCTCGGATGTGATTGGACAAATGGGTATAAGCCATAGGAGATTTATTCAGATTTTTAAAGAAGAAGTGGGGTTGACTCCTAAGCTCTTCTGTCGTCTTCGCCGCTTTCAGGAGGTATTAAACCGAATAGACCAGGCTAAGAATGTTAATTGGCTAGACGTCGCTATGGCTTGCGGATATTATGATCAGATGCATTTTATTAAAGATTTTCAAGCGTTCTCCAGCCTCAATCCAACAGATTATTTCTCAAGACTTGACAGGCATCATAATCATGTTGGGATACTTATCTAATAGCGGAAGGCCGGTCAATCATTAAATAAAGGTTCAATTTTTTACTATACGCATATGAACAGGTCCGTTAGGATATTCATTGAGATAGATTCGTTGCATATTTAGAGAAAAGGAAGGCGTCAATAATGAATACAGCAACTCCATTCCTATGGATTAAGAATACTGCTGAGGCGATTGGGTTTTATAAGGAAGCTTTTGGTGCAGTGGAGCATTATCGCTTGACGGAGCCGGGAGGTAAAGTGGCTCATGCTGAAATTACAATCGGCGGTGCTAAAATATCACTTGCAGGGGAATACCCTGAATATGGAATTTTCGGTCCGGAAACTATGGGGAACACAACGGTGGGTATCCAACTGCAGGTCGACGATGCAGATACGGTATTTCAACAGGCGGTTGCGGCTGGAGCGATTATTGTTAATCCGATGACAGATCAATTCTATGGTGATCGAGCGGGAAGTGTAAAGGATCCGTTCGGACATTATTGGATGATCTACACTACTGTGGAAGTCGTAAACCCGGAAGAAATGCAGAAACGGTTCGAAACCTTATTTGAGAGTTAACACTATGAGCAGTGCTAAATCGCTTGGAAAAAGACCGCACTTCATTGTGAGAAGGCGGTCTATTTCTTTTAGAATGTAATGGAAATCAATAAGTAAAGGGCCGCTGCTCTAGATGTGCTCCGCTAGCTGTACCTCGAAGCCGTCCGGATCAAGAACATACAAGAACCTTAGGTGAGGGTTAGGCATGATCGGTCCGCGTGCTAACGGGATGCCCTGGCTCGTCAAATGATCGATTGCCTCATCCAGCGACACCACCTCGAAACCAACGGAGACACCGCCCTCGGGCTTCAGAACCGTCTCATCTCCCTGAATCAGCTCGATCTTCGGTTGTCCCTCTCCTGTACCTAGCATGACAATTGGTCTTCCTCTGCTCTCAAACCTGCGTTCAACCGGAAGACCCAGAATCCTGTGATAGAAATCAAGGGAAGCTTCCAGATCGTGTACCCTAAGCGTAATCCAATTCAGGCTCAATTTCATATTGAAAGTCTCCCTTAAGTAATAGATGCTTCGTAGATGGCCTGGGTGGATTGTGCGAGCATGGTGCTAAACTCTTCGTCGGTTTGCTGATCGCTGAGTCCTTGTGATAATGCCCGGGAGAAGCTGGCAATCAGTCCATGGTTACGGGCCAGCTTGTCATTGGCCTCCGATTGGGTGTAGCCGCCTGACAAAGCAACGACCCGTACCACATGCGGATCTTCAATGAAATCACTGTAGAAATTGTCCTCCGTCGGTATGGAAAGCTTAAGCATAACCTTCACGTCTTTATCCAGAGCGGCTAGTTGGGTAGAGATCTCTTGTTTTAAAAGCTTCTCCGCTTGTTGCTTATCCTTACTATGGATATCCACTTCCGGTTCGATAATCGGCACCAGGCCAACACTGGCAATTTGGCGGGCGACGGCAAACTGCTGCTCTACAACTTTTTGTATGCCGGCCGGGTTCGCTTCCTTAATCAGTGAGCGCATCTTGGTTCCAAAGATATTTTTCTGGACAGCGCGCTTCAGAAGGTCATCCAGACCGGGAATGGGTTTCATGAGCTGAACCCCGTTATCAGGCTCGGCCAGGCCCTGGTCGATTTTCAAAAAAGGCACGATACCTTTCTGTTCCCATAGATAATCGGCAGTGGCTTGTCCGTCAATGAAACGATCCATCGTGTTCTCAAAAAGAATAGCTCCCAAAATGTACTTGGAATCAAATGCAGGGCTCTTGATAATACGTGTTCTCATCTCGTGCACCAATGCAAACATCTCTTCTTCATTGGAATAGCGGTCTTCCTGAATGCCATATTGCAGCAGAGCTTTTGGAGTACTGCCTCCGCTTTGATCCAAGGCTGCAATAAAACCCTTTCCTGTGTGAATCCGGTCCAATTGTTTCGTATTCATGAATGTGTCCCCTCTCCTTCGTAAAGTGAATGGCAGTGGTGTGCAATCATGTATAGTTTAGTTAGAAAAAACGAACAATGCAAACTAGAGAATGAGGTATGAATGCCAATATGATATGGGAGTTGAATTCATTTGAGTATCGATTTGATCTGCACAATAGGCCCGGCTAGTTCCTCCCCCGCTGTTCTTAAGGAATTACTCCTGAGCGGTATGACCATCGCACGGCTGAATATGTCACACGGGAGCCATGAAGAGCATGGACGGGTCATTGAAGTATTGAGGGCCGCCGCCGCCGAATCGGGTCAATCCGTGCGGATTATGGGTGACCTGCAGGGACCGAAAATCCGTCTGATGAGCGTGAAGGAGGAGTCCGTTCGATTGGAAGAGGGCCACACGTTTATCCTTGATCTGTCAAATGAACCCGGAGGGCAAGCGCGGGCAGCGCTCGATCATCCTGTTGTGATGGAGGATATTGTACAAGGTGCTTCCATCTTGATCAATGACGGTGAAGTGAAGCTTGAGGTGACAGATAAGCTTCCGGGAAGGATAACTACAAAGGTTATCGTGGGTGGAACGATCGGCAGCCATAAAGGCGTCAACCTTCCGGGAACGAACATCCGCTTGCCGGCCATAACTGAAAAAGACAAACAGGATCTTGAGTTCCTGCTGGAGCATCATGTGGATTGGATCGCTTGTTCTTTTATCCGGGAAGCGTCGCATCTGGAGGAAATCCGTGCGTTTGTTGCTGGACTGGGGGAATATAGCCAGCCGGGCCTTGTTTCCAAAATCGAAACCGTTCAAGCGATTCAGAATTTCTCATCCATCATGGAAGCATCCGACGGTATCATGATTGCGCGCGGAGATCTTGGCGTAGAGCTGCCTTTTGAACGAATCCCCTTCATTCAGAAAGCTATTCTCCGCGAGTGCAAGCAATCGAAGACCTATGTAATCACTGCTACCCAAATGCTGCAATCCATGGTCGAACATCCGGTTCCAACACGTGCAGAGGTAACCGATGTCTCTCAGGCAGTAATCGACGGGACTGATGCTGTGATGCTGTCAGCAGAAAGCTCTGTGGGCGATTATCCGGTGCAGAGCACAAGAGCCCTGAGTACGGTCGCCAAATTTGCTGAGAACATGCGGGGGCAAGGGGAGAGCGGTTATGAGCTGGGGAAGCTATGCACAGAGACCCCGTTTGATAATCTTTATAAGAAAACCGCAGTGAATAACAGGACGGACTAAATGGACGACCCGGGATAAATACATAATCATCCAACGCGTATTCCAAAGTGACAACAATGTCACGATCCCGCTCATGCTTATCATCTGAATCGCACGACAGTATGGGTTCCGGGCCATACAATTAGTGTGTTGGAACGGACTTGTTCGTTCTGATGGGGGTAACCCCAAATTTGAAAGTAGCAAGGAGAGGATTAGCCGCGGTTGCCATGATAACCTACACGCTGATCTACTTCGTGTTCGCTGTGCTTACTGAGGGTTATTATCACCGCATTGTGAAGGCTGCGCTCTAGCAGCTCCGCGGCTGTGTTCATATCTTCGAAATCGGATAATACAAATTACATTCACAGTACTTCTTATTACATCTGGCATAATTGATGAGCTCGAAGCTGAATTTCTCTTCCAGATCGAATTGTACAGTGGGCATCCATGTGTCAAAGATGTGCTTCCAGATGAGGCTTAGTGACTTCGAGTTGATCTCCTCAGGCCGATGAGGGCCCATATAAGTAAATACACCGTATCTGTGGGGAGCAACATGCTTGAGTGACATATCCGGCGGAATGATGCTGCTCTGATTCACTTCGACAGAGGGCTGGTACCAGGTATAGCCCTGAAACGGCTCCGGAACGGTGGTATACCCGATATACGTATCTTTGTTAACTGGATTAATGATTCTTGGACGGTCTTTATAGAAGAAGGCGACACCCAGCCGGTTGGACGTCTGGTTTGCCATGTTGTCATTTACATCCACCTGATATTCAGGTCCTGCAATGGAAAAGGGCGGCAATACGCTTGTGGAATGAAAATAGACAAGCCCTTCTCCGGCGCGGTGCAGAAAATCGGCATTGAACCTGTCCATGATCTGCAGTGGAGAAGGACTTCGCCGCCATTTGGCCGGGCTGATGTTGAATTCCTCCTTGAAGACTCTGGAATAGGTGCGTTCACATCCGAAGGAGTATTTGTACGAGATGAACTCGATGCTGTTCCGTTCATGGATCAGATCTCCCAGCGACAAGGCGATCCGCCTTCTGCGCACATATTCCATCAGGCCGGTTGCCGTGGCCCCTTTCCAGATGCGGAGTAAATGAAATTTGGAGATGTTTACCTGCTCAGAGATACGGTCCAGGCTTAGCTCTTCGAGCAGATGATCTTCGATAAATTCCGTGGTATGGTTGATCGTTTCCAGGAGATGAAGTTCCATATTTGCTCCTTTGCAAGTTGAACTTGTTGAATGATAACCCAGCAATTTTTGTCCGGTTCTTTAAATCTCAGTGTAGTATGATTCTACCATAAACGGAAAACACCATAAGGGAATTTTTATAAGAAGTAGGAGGAGAGCTGGAAGGATGGAATTTGCAGCGCAGGCAGAGCTGAAAGCACGCTACATAGCCGCACAGAACAGCTTTATCGGCAAGGTCAGCAGCGATCCGAATGTGATTGCTATTATTATCAGCGGGAGTCTGGCCTATGATGTGATTTGGGAAAAAAGCGATATTGATATGACTATGGTTGTCCGGGACCAGTCCCTTGCCACAACAACCTATTGTATCGACGAAGACGGTATTCTTATTAATGTGTATCTTGTGGTCCGCAGCGATTTCAAGCGGGGAATGGAACGGGCGCTGGGCGGGTCCTTTGCCCAATCCTACTACTCCAAGGGTAAGATGGTCTATTCAACGGATGACAGTCTGATCGAATACTTCGAAGACCTCAAGATCATAGGCAGTGATGATATTGCGATTTCCGCCCTTCATATTGCAAGTCAGCTTGTATTTTTGAGCGACAAAACCCGGAAGTGGCTGACAGTCCGGCAGGATCTGCTGTATGCGCAGTATTACTTGTTAAAAGCTGCAGAGTCAGTTGCTCATATGGAGCTATGTATCCGCGGTGAAGCCATATCCAGGGAGGCTATTCAGAGAGCGCAACTCTTGAATCCAGAGGTTCTTGTTCCATTTTATCAAGATGCGATGTCCCATCATATGAGCGTAGCGGAAATTGAGAGCGGATTAGAATGTTTGGACAAGGTGCTGGAGCGGCATCTCCCCATCTTTTCTAGGCCGGTGCTTGAATTCATGAGGGATCAGGAGATCAAAACCGTAACGGTGATCAATAAGCATTTTCATGTGCAGAGTGACCAGCTGCTTGGTGTTATGGACTATCTGGTTCAGCAAGGTATTATCGAAAAGGTCACCCAAACGATTCGGATCACGCCCAAAAGCAAGCCGGCTGTTGAGGAAGCAGGTTATCTATACATTCCGTAAATACGATTGCAGAAGGGAGCTTGAAGCATGTCCATTAGAACAACTATCGAGATCTCCGGGGCCAAGCAGAACAACCTGAAGAACATCTCGGTTGAAATCCCGCGGGACCAGTTAACGGTGATCACCGGGGTATCCGGCTCGGGAAAGTCCTCACTCGCTTTTGACGTCATTTACGGAGAGGGGCAACGGAGGTTTCTGGATTCCATCTCCACCTTCGCCAAAAGCCGGATCAGCCAGCTCAAAAAGGCAAAGGTCGACTATGTGCGCGGCTTGTCACCGGTCATCGCGATTGAACAGAAAAAAAGCAATAACAATCCGCGTTCAACCGTCGGCACGGTCACGGATATCAACGATTATCTTCGTCTGCTGTATTCCACGGCGGGTGTAGGCAAATGTCCGGAATGCAGCCATTCCCTGAAGCAGCTGTCTGCCGCCCAGATCGCCGAGCGTATTTCCTCCCTGCCTTTCGGAACCGTGGTAGAGCTGCGGGCTCCCGTCTATAAAGTATACGGAGAAGACTACAGCTTCACATTCCAGCAACTCCGGGATAAGGGGTACAAGAATCTGCTGGTGGATGGCGAGCCATTTTCACTGGCGGAAAAAAGAGAACTGGATGAAGCACAGGATTACCACATTGAAATGGTCATTGACCGCTTTCAGCTGAAGAAAGATACTTATATTCAATTGACCAAATCCATCGAAGCTGCAATGCTGGCACTGGAAGAGGATATTATGATTAAAGTGGTGGTTCCGGGAGGCGTTGACCCGACCTTTTACCAGGATTTCGGCTGCCCGGAGCATCATTTCTTCCTGTGTGACATGCAGCCTTTTCATTTCTCCTTCAACACGCCTGTAAGCGCCTGCCATACCTGCCTCGGGGTAGGGATGTCTTATGTGGTGGAACCCCGTTTTCTGGTAGTGGCACCGGAGAGAAGCATCAACAAGGGTGCGCTCAAAAGTACAGTTTTCAACCCTGCGGGCAAGGACAGCTACCGTTCTGTACTGATGTACAGCTTGTCCCAGAAGTATCATTTCGATCTCGACACTCCTTTCTGCGATCTGCCGAAGGAAATTCATGAGCTTCTCTTCTACGGGACCAAAGGCGAGGTGCTCCCCATGCTCCAGCCCCCTAATTCAACGAAGAAGAACTGGATGATCGGACGGGACCGTCCTTTCTGGGGGTTCGTTCACGAGATGGAGAGCTGGTACAAGCATTACATACGGAAAAGTTCTACCTCGGAAGCCTTCGAACCGACGTTCATCAAGGATTGTATGATTGAGAAGATCTGCCCGGAATGCCATGGAGCAAGGCTCAAGAAACAGCGCCTACAGGTTACCCTCGGAGAAGAAAACATTGACCAGCTAAGCCGCAAACAGCTGCCTGAGCTGCTACATTCGCTGGAAGCATTGACGTTTGGGGCAGAGATTCAGGATGTGGCCTCCTCGATCATTCACGAGATCCGCACCAGGGTGTCCCTGCTCGTTGATATCGGGCTGCACTATATCAGTCTTAGCCGGAGAAGCGACAGTATTTCGGGCGGTGAGATGCAGCGGATCAAAATGTCGACCCAGATCAGCAGTGAGCTGATGGGAATGCTGTACGTCATGGACGAGCCAAGTATTGGCCTGCATCCCCGGGATTCCAGCCGCGTGATAGATACCATGAAGAAGCTGCGGGATATCGGCAATACCGTAATTGTGGTTGAGCATGATATGGATACCATACAGAGTGCGGATCATATTATCGAAATCGGCCCGGGTCCGGGAATTCATGGGGGCCAGGTTGTAGCATGCGGGACCATCGAGGATATTATAAGTGAGCCCCAGTCAGTGACAGGCCAATATCTCTCTGGAAAAGCCAGCATTCCCGTCCCCGGCAAGCGCAGAAGCCTGGGAGATGATTTTCTAAGCATTCAAGGCGCCCGGGAAAACAACCTGAAGAACGTGGATCTGGATATTCCACTGGGTGTGTTCATCTGTATTACCGGAGTATCCGGTTCAGGGAAAAGCTCATTGATTAACGAGATTCTGTTCAAGCAATTGAAGATCGACAAAACGGCTGCACGGATTGTTGCAGGCGAGCATGATTTTCTGTTCGGTGCGGATCTGCTGAACAATGTCATTAATATTGACCAGACCCCTATTGGAAGGAACAGCAAATCGAACCCGGCAACCTACATAGGCATCTATGATAAAATCCGGGATCTCTTCGCCATGCAGCCGGAGGCGGTGGACAGGGGATACCAGGCGATTGACTTCAGTCTGACCCATGCAGGAGGCACCCGCTGTGAGCAATGCGCCGGAGACGGAGTAATCGTCACCAATCTGCAGTTTATGGCCGATATCGAAACGATTTGCCCAGTGTGCAAGGGGCAGCGGTTCTCGGAGGAGGGGCTGGAAATTAAGGTCCACGGTAAAAGTATCGCCGATGTGCTGGAGATGACGGTGGAGGAAGCCCGTGAATTCTTCAGCGGCCATAAGTACCTGAAGCATAAGCTGGAGATTATGGATGAGCTCGGACTTGGCTACATGCGGTTAGGTCAAAGCTCGACCACCTTATCCGGCGGAGAGGCACAGCGTGTCAAGCTGGTGTATGAGCTGTCCAAAATCAAGAGGGGAGCCCGCAATTTGTATATCCTTGATGAGCCTACCACAGGGCTGCATCTGTCGGATATCCAAAAGCTGCTGCTGTCTCTGGGCAAACTGGTGGATAGCGGGCATACGGTTATCGTTGTTGAACATCATCTGGATGTCATGAAGTCCGCCGACTATATTATTGATATGGGCCCGGAAGGAGGCCATGACGGAGGGTATGTAGTTGCCGAAGGCACACCGGAGCAGGTAGCTGAAGTGGAAACTTCCCACACGGGCAGGTTTTTGCGTTCGGTGCTGTGATCTGCTGGAATAGACTGTACTTCATTCTTGGATGAGGTCAGTCTATTTTACTGCTCAAGCAAGACGAACATTATGATCCGCCGTAAATTATTCTTATTAAAAAACCTGAAAAATAAACCTTGATCTGTGTTTTGTATCATGATATAATCTTTTATACGAGAGATTTATTCCGATCTTCTATGAATGAGCTGAAGGCGGTATGATTCGACCGATGATGTGGACTCTTAGCTCAGTTGGTAGAGCAGTAGACTCTTAATCTATTTGTCCAGGGTTCGAGCCCCTGAGAGTCCATCACAGAAGAAACGGCAGAAATGCCGTTTCTTTTTTTTGTCTCCAAAGAGCTTATTTCAGAAATGGGGCTGATAAGATTGAGAACTTACAACCCATATAGCGCTTATCGTTATTAAGACAGTGATTCAGTTCGAATGATCTAGGTAAGCTCCTGGTTTGGACCTGCCCCATAACACGAATAAGCCCTTCTGACTTCTGATAGGGAAGCGAAAGGGCTAAAAAGGTTGCGATCGTTACTAGCGTGTCTCCAGATAAGCAATGCCAAGCGCCCCGGTCACGGGGTTGCGGTAGGTCTCGCAGGCCACATCAAATACCTGGCCGATTAATTCCTTCGTCAATATATCCTCCGGCTTCCCGCAGGCGGCCACTTGGCCCTGTTTCATGACGTACAGATAATCACAGTATTCCGCAGCAAGGGTGAGGTCATGGAGTGCAGCGAGAATACCGATGCCGAGCCTTTTAACGATATTTAGGATTTGCAGCTGGTATTTAATATCGAGATGGTTAGTGGGCTCATCCAGAATCATGAATTCGGGCTGCTGGGCCAGAACCCGGGCGAGGATGACACGTTGTTTTTCACCACCGGATAGTGAATTGTAGCTGCGGCCTGCATGGCCTTCCAGGTTGACCTTGCGCAGAGCGCCTGAGACAATGCTGAAGTCCTCTTGATTATCGGTCTCCAGCATTCCTTTATGCGGGGTTCTCCCCATAGCAACCATTTCCCGTACGGTGAAGTCAAAGCTGAGTTCGTTGAACTGGCCGACTACACCCAGCTTTTGCGCCACAATTCGGGGGCTTGATTTCATTACGTTCATTTCAGACAGGAATACATCGCCTTGGCGGGGCTTGATCACTTTATAAATACTCTTAAGGAGTGTGGATTTGCCACAGCCGTTCGGACCAATGAGGCCGACAAATTGCTTGTTTCTGACCTTCAGGGATACATCTTTTACAATATTCGCATCGGCAAAAGAGACGCTCAGGTGATCAACGTTCAAGTTCATTAGCTTTTCCCTCCAAATGCATAGCCTTTTTTGATCAGCATGTACATGAACATCGGAGCGCCGATTAAGGCGGTAATGATCCCTATAGGGAGCTCTACATTGGGCACAATCGTCCGCGCAATGACATCTGTCCAGATCAGAAAGATCGCACCGAACAGAATGGACGCGGGCAGTAGTCTCCGGTGATCCGAGCCAACCAGTCCTCTAACTAAATGGGGGATGATCAGACCCACGAATCCGATCATGCCGCAGCTTGCCACCATCACCCCTGTAATCAGCGCAGTAATCATCATATAGGCTTTGCGGTAAGCGCCCAGATGAATGCCCAGGGTGACCGCAGCTTCATCGCCCAGCATCATAGCGTTCAAGACCCGGAATTGTATCAGAAAAAAGAAAGTGGCAAGAAGGACGGCTATCGAAATTAGCGGAAGTTTGTCCCAGCTCGCAGCGGCTAGGCTGCCCATCGTCCAGAATGTAACGGTCTTGATGCCTTCTGCGTTGTTGGCAAAATAAACGATGAAATTGGCAAAGGCGGTGCACAAGGCGTTAATAACCATACCCGCCAGGACGAGCTTGACGGAGGTCATTTTGCCGCCCGCGCTTGCCAGAATCAGGACCAGCAGGGAAGCGCCGACCGCACCGGCGAAGGCCCAGAAGGCAACTCCTGTCTGGCCCAGTAATCCCATCGAACCAAAGCCGATCAGAATAGCAAATGTAGCTCCGAGGGAAGCGCCGGATGAAATACCCAGTATGTATGGATCAGCGAGAGGATTCTGAACCGCCGCCTGCATGATGGTTCCGCATAACGTGAGTCCGGCTCCGATGAACAAAGCCATCAGAACGCGGGGAAAGCGGATTTTCCAGATAATATCGACGAAGGAACCAGAAGTCAGTTCCTGTACATCTCCGATTTGAATACCCGTGAGGTGGTGGAGCAGGATCCGGTAGGATTGGGAGACGGGAATGTCAACCTGCCCAAAGGAGACCGCAGCCCCGGCAGACAATATTGTAATAATAAGCAGAATGCCAATGACGGTCATAAAGCCGTAACGGGTGTGGATAATAGACTTCTTAGGTTCAGATTGTGCAGCTAGATCGGTTTGCATGGCATTCATTGGGCTCCTTAATATATGTTTAATTTAAAATATAATCCATACTGAGAACCGTTGTCAATGAGAATTATTATCATTGACAACGGTTCTCACATTCTATATTCTACGGTTGTATCACCTGCCAGATATCGGCTTGACACAATAGTATGCAGGATACACAAATGTACATATAGAAAAGGGGATTAAGGCAATGAAGAATGTATTCAAAAGATATGCGCCGCTGCTCGCGGTTTTGGTAATGGCGGTAATGATAGCAGCATGTTCTTCCGACACGAAGAACGCAAATAAAGCGGCGGAATCGGCTGCGCCTTCAAGCAGTCCAGCTGCCACAGAGGAAGCTGCTCCAAGTACCAAAACCGTATATCCGCTTACCATTGAGAACTACACCAATAATGGTGAAGGAACGGAATGGAAAGCCAAATCACAGACTTTTGATAAGGCGCCTGAAAAAGTGGTGGCCAATACCCAGGGAGCCGCTGAGCTGCTGATCAAGCTGGGCTTGACCGATAAAATGGTCGGTGTTGCGGCCCTTTACGGTGCAGGTGATCCGTCGGTGCAGGAAGAATTCAAGAAGATTCCTGTGATCTCGAAGGAATATGCCAGTAAAGAGCTGGTTGTAGGGGCAAGTCCTGACCTCGTTCTGGGGCGCAGCGACCTGTATGCCGATGCAGATTGGGGCGTTGGGACGGTAGAAGGATTGAACGAACTGGGCATCAAGACATTCGTTCAGAATACCAGCGTTAAGGGATCTACACTGGACAGCCTGTACAAGGATATAGAACAGATTGGCCAGATCTTTGATGTGCAGGAGAACGCTGCTGCCTACATCGCTGAATTGAAAGAGCGTGCGCAAACGCTTAAGGACAAGTCAGCTGTCAGCGGAGAGAAGACCTTTGCATATGTATCCGACGGCGGCAATGGGGCCATTGCTATTTACAGCGGAAATGTTGACACGTTTGCAGGTGATGTACTCGGTTTGCTGGGACTCAAAAACAGCTTTGGTACAGTTACCGGAGATATCAGCAAAGAACAGCTGATTGCAACTAATCCGGATGTCCTGCTGCTTTCGGTATATACCGGAGGTGTGGATCCGGAGCAGACGTTGAAGGCATTCTACGCCGATCCGTCGCTGCAAAGTCTGAATGCTGTCAAGAATAAGACGATTTATCCGATCGACTTCAACCAGTTCTGGGGCTACAGCTACTCGATTTTTGATGGAGCTGAGAAGCTGGCATCCGAAATAACCGCTAATAAATAAGAGTAGTAGAGAAATCCGCATACTAAAAGCAGATTGGGCCGTCATCCATGTGACGGTTCGATCTGCTTTTTGCTGCCTGTATAGATTGATCTTTAAAATTACCAATAAGGAAAAGTGACGGAGGAGAAGTTTGGAACTGTAGGAGCGGAAGCGTCCGCCTTTGTCTGCGGATTTCCACCGCGAACAGCGGTATAAATCAAGAAATCTGCAGACAACAGCGGCCGGAAGTCCAAACATTCTCTGTAGTTACGCCCCGATCCTTATTAGAAATTTTTAAAACTCAATCTATTATTTTTTAATTTTGAATATTCAACTATAAAGATATAGAATATAGTAATTGAATTGACAACAGCTTGGGGGAACAAAATAGTGGAACTTGGAATTAGTACTTTTGTCGAAACAACACCCGATGTAATCACAGGGGAAACGATGAGCCACGCAGAGCGTCTACGCGAAGTGGTGGAAGAAATTGTACTCGCGGATCAGGTGGGATTGGATGTATACGGGGTGGGTGAACATCACCGTCCGGATTTTGCCGCTTCTTCACCTGCGGTTGTAATGGCAGCGGCTGCATCCCTGACGTCCAGAATCCGGTTGACCAGTGCTGTAATGATTCTGTCATCAGCCGATCCGGTGCGTGTTTTTCAGGATTTCGCCACACTGGACGGTCTGTCAAACGGGCGGGCTGAGATTATGGTGGGCCGTGGTTCCTTCACAGAGTCCTTTCCATTATTCGGCTGTGATCTGAAAGACTATGAAACCTTATTCGAAGAGAAATTGGATCTGCTGATGAAGCTCCAGCAATCTGAGAAGGTGAGCTGGGAAGGCCAGCATAGACCTGCCATACATAACCTGGGGATTTATCCGCGTCCGGTGCAGCAGCCTTTGCCCGTATGGATAGCCAGCGCGGGAAGTCCGGAGTCTGCGGTCCGTGCAGGTGAACTCGGGCTGCCATTTGCGCTGGCTATGATTGGACCGGTGCAGCCCCTGGATTTTGCGTCACAGGTCAAGCTCTATCAAGAAGCTTCTGCCCATGCAGGCCATGACAGCTCGCGGCTGCCGATTGCGGCCCATGCGCATGGTTTTATCGCAGAGAATAGGCAGAAGGCGATTGAACAATTCTTTCCTTCCACTTATGCCCGGACCAATGTCAGGGCGGTGGAGAAAGGTCTTCCGCCATATCACCGTTCAGATTATGATGCGGCATGCAGCTTCAGCGGAGCTTTATATGTGGGAGACCCTGAAACTGTAGCAGAGAAGATCATTCATCTGCGTAAGCATGTGGGCATCACGAGATTCCTGCTGCATGTTCCGCACGGCACGATGCCCCATGCTGAGGTGATGGAAGCGATCAGGCTGTTCGGTACCGAAGTAGCTCCCCGTGTCCGTGAGGAAGTAGCGCTTTGGGAGAAGAACAATCTGTAAGATATGGCAAATGAAATGGTAGTTAAGCAACCTGGGGAGGTGGCGGCTCTGATAAGAGAGCAAATGAATGTCTGGAAACGGCAATGGCAGGAGCTTATTCAGGCGCTTGAGCAAAAGGGTGCAGACACTCAATTCAGTGTGGGTTCTCCTGTGGCAGAAAGCGGGCTTGCTGAAGTGGAGTCGAGGCTCGGAATCCGGCTCCCGCACGAGCTGCGCTCTCTGCTGAAGGAGGGGGCAGGCCAAGCTTATGTGTATTGGAGTCTGCCGGACGCTGCAATTCTTCCCTTTGAGGTGAGCGGAGGGCTGGGCTGGGATGTGGACCAGCTGGATTTTTTTGTTTCTAACGAAGAAGAATATACCGGGGAGCAACAGCGTTATCTGAGCTTTCATCTGGCAGGCAACGGGGATGAGCTGCTGCTGGATTTGCATAGCGCTTCTGGAACCGCAGTCGTCCATTGGGCACATGAGACGGCAGAATATCTGCTGCTTGCACTGTCGGTCACAGAGTTCGTCGACAAGATTACGGCGCTCGGCTGTGTAGGTGCAGAGGAATGGCAATACCCGGAATTTTGCAGTGAGTCAGGGTTGGACCTGGAAAAGCAGGCCAGCAGACAATGGAGAGCCTGGTTGCATGAATATTTGACATTGACTCTGGGGCAGGCACAGAAGGAGCTGCCTTTACTACTTCGCTATGCTGAGATGTTCGGAACGGATCAGGAGATTGCTGAAGCCTTTGGTCAATATTACGCCGGTGAGGTACTGCAGGCTTTTTTGAACCGGGCAGAACAGGAACGTAACAGCCAGAATAAAGAGGCTATCCTTTGTCTTGCCGGCGATGTGCTTAAGGAACAGGCAGCAGACTTTGTGCGTTCCCTGTGGTCAGAGACTTCATCCGTTAAGGTAAGCCGGAGTACGCTGGCTTATCTGTCTGCTCAGTGTCTACCAGGCGATGAAGGGCTGGAGCATGTCTTCCGCATGCTGGAGGTGTCTGCGACACCGGCGAAGCCTAGCGGGTATATGGCGAACTCGCTATTGCAGAATTTTCACAGCCGAAGGGTGCTGGTATGGATGGAGGACAAGATCGCTTTTCCTTATGGCGGGTGGGATGCATTGTATGTTCACTCACAGCCCGCACCGTCTGACATTGTGCAGTGGCTTGGGGGCAGTGATGTTCAGCGCCAGATCGTCATTGCTGCGTTCCCTGCCTTGTATGACAAGGGAGCCGGGAGCTTCGGGCGTGCAGAATTGCTGCAGATCCGCAGCCTGCTGGAACAGGCACTGGAAGAAGCTGTGCTGAAAAAGGAAAAGCAGGCTGTCCGTGATGCACTGGGGCGGCTGCCCTAAGCATTGTTTTTTAACATTTTTATTTACAATATTGTCTATTACATGTCTTGTCCATAACATGATGTCGCTTCCAGCCTTGGGATGGTATGATAGGAAGTGGGGTGAATATGAAAATGAACAATAAGTCAACGACTGATGAAGCAATGAACGAGGTAGAAACCGGCGAAGAAGCAACCAGCGAAGAAACAACCAGCGAACCGCAACCCATGACTGATGAGCAAATGGCTGAGCTTGTACAGGCAGTTCACCATAATGGTATGGTTGCGCTGAAGATGCATTTCAATGAGGTTCAGGGCCAAGTGATGAATCTGGAGGCTTACGGTCCGGTATTTGTATTCCATGTGATGGATGAGGCGAAGGATGTTTACTCCTGCGGGTTTTTCCTGCGCGAGCTGATCGCCAGATTCCAGACGAACAACAGTCCGAATATCTGGATGGCTTCGTTTTTCATCGACTTGATGAAGGTCAAGGGAGGCAAAGCCCTCACACCGCCGCCAACCAGTGAAGAAGAGGCCAAGGCCATGATCGATAATGTACTTGTGCCGCATTGCATTGCAGCCGTACGTGAAGAATTTGCTCCAGAGCAGGTTCACGCCGGGCTGGCCTGGAATGAAACCCATGGTCCAGTGTTTGAAGCCGGATTTCCGGCACTAACTGAAGGCAATAACGTCTGTGCCATTCCGCTGCATTTGCTATTAATCCATCTGCAGCTGAACCGCGATCCGTCGGAACTGCTGCTGCAGGGATTGTACAATATCCGGAAAGAACACGGATTGGATTAATCCCAATGCTGTATTTTCTGTAAATCCTTCTTGAAGAACAGACCGCATCCTGTATCGGATTGCGGTCTGTTTTTGTGCTTTATTTAGGGAATTTACTGTTTAAAAACTGTGGATCGCACCAATTGAAAAGTGAGAGGGATAAACGATGAAGAAACAGGCCGCAGGAAACGAAAAGAACTAAACGTGCAGAATGGGAGGTAGAAATACCTCTGATCTTACTGTAAACGGGCTAGCGGGCAGAATGGAATGTAGAAATACCTCTGATCTCACTGTAAACAGGCTAGCGGGCAGAATGGAATGTAGAAATACCTCTGATCTCACTGTAAATGGGCTAGTTGGGCAGAATGGGAGGTAGAAATACCTCTGATCTTACTGTAGACGGGCTAGCGGGCAGAATGGGAGGTAGAAATACCTCTGATCTCACTGTAAATGGGCTAGCGGGCAGAATGGGAGGTAGAAATACCTCTGATCTTACTGTAAACGGGCTAGCGGGCAGAATGGGAGGTAGAAATACCTCTGATCTCACTGTAAACGGGCTAGCGTGCAGAATGGGAGGTAGAAATACCTCTGATTTGGGAGCAATACCGTTACCTGCGGCAATGAGATGCTGGATTCACCCGTTAGGATGGTTTTGTTAACATGAACTATCTTAAAATTTAACAAAATACTGCCCGTGTTTTTACATATGCCTCTTAAAGTTAAAGAGATTAAAAACCAGGGAGGTACATATGTTAATCAAACATCCAAAACGGATATTAAGCGCATTCATGGGTTCAGTCATGCTGCTGATGACGCTGCCGGTATCCCATACTGTCCATGCAGCATCTGCCGTAACCACCGGAGAAAGGGTCGATGAATCTGATGCCTCCGCAAATGTAGCCGTCCTTACCGCCACAGGTGCCGTTTATGACCCAATCACAGTGACACCCGCCACTTACGTATGGGAGCATGGCAAGAGTATGAATAAAATCGGCAGCTACTCCACAGGTTATTCCGATTTGGAAGGCGGAGTTGCGGAGATCGTTAAATATAACAGCGACAATCAGAAGTTCTATCTGATAAACGGCAAGGAGAAACAGATTGATATAGTCAGCCTGAAGCCGCTGGTGACCGGAGGGGAAACCCAGCTGACGCTGGATAAACGGATCGATGTCAGTTCGATGATTGACGGCTTCACCTTCGGAGATATTACCAGTATTGATATCGATACAGAACTGAACAGGATTGCAATTGCCGTGCAGGAAGCGGACTATCAGAAATCCGGCGCAGTACTGCTGCTGGACTATGACGGGAAGTACCTCACGCACTATACAGCAGGTGTTCAGCCGGATATGGTCACCTTCACACCTGACCACAACTATTTGCTGGCCGCTGATGAAGGAGAACCCAGACAAGGTTATGCCGCCCCGGCTGTTGACCCTCAAGGCTCTGTTACTCTAATCAATCTGCAGACGAAAACAGCCAAGGTTATTGATTTCACCGGTTTCGACAGCAGCGAAGCGCGGAGTAGTCTTTTAGCAGATAACGTGATTCTCAAAAAGCAAACCGCACCTTCTGTGGATCTGGAGCCGGAATATATAGCCGTGTCCGCAGACAGCAAGCAAGCGTTCATTTCCCTGCAGGAGGCGAATGCCTTAGCAACGCTGGATGTGGAGACGGGTGCTTTTACAAGCATCAAAGGTCTGGGCTTTAAGGACCACAGTATTCCCGGCAACGAGCTCGATATGCGCAGAGACGGCAAAATCAATATCAAAACTGAACCGGGTATTCTCGGCATGTACAATCCGGATGGGATTGCCACTTATACCGCTGGAGGTAAAACCTATGTAATCACAGCGAATGAAGGGGATTCCCGGGACTGGAGCGGTTATAGCAATGAGAAGGATGTTACGCTAGGCAAAGGTCAGGATGGCGATGCCACCAAAAGTATGAAGGTGACCACTTTTGACACTTCCGATTATGAGGTGGGACCTGCGGGAGCCGGATTTGTAAGCGGGAAGACTTATCTTTTCGGCGCACGTTCCTTTTCGGTCTGGAATGCGGAGGACATGTCCCTGGTCTACGATAGTGGAGCGGATTTCGAGAAAATCACGGCAACCTTGCTTCCAAAAGGCTTCAACTGGTCTAATGACGACTTTGTTTTTGAGAAAAGGAGCGCCAAAAAAGGTCCTGAGCCGGAGGATGTCAAGGTTGGGGTCGTGGACGGGAAGCCTTATGCTTTCATAGGCCTGGAGCGGGTCGGCGGCAATATGATGTACGATCTGTCAAAGATCAGCGCTCCGGTCTTCTACGACTATCTGAATACAAGAGATCTGGAGCATTCGGTGGATTATTCCGGAGCCAAACCGGCCTACCTGGCTGCTGGGGATGTCTCTCCTGAAGGCCAGAATTTCATTGCAGCAGAATACAGCCCAACGGGTTATCCCCTATTGCTGGTTGCTAATGAAGTTTCGGGAACGGTCTCTATCGTAGAGATTCCAGAAGGCAAGTACACACCCGAAGAACCAGAGACACCGGCAAACCCGACACCGGTAGCAACTGCATCTCCAACCCCTACAGTATCAGCATCGGCGTCACCAGCAGCTTCGGCAACGCCGGCACCCACGCCAACGGCCGCACCAACCTCAGCACCGGCACAAGCAACGGTAAGCCCTAGTGCTTCACCGCAAGCAGCGGCAACCGTTACGGATACTGTGGCTGTGACCGCTATGACTATGAATGCAGAGACAAGAGAAGCGGCAGGCAAATTGACAGACGAAGCTGCCCGGAAGCTGCTGGATAATGTAAAGTCGAGCGAGAAGGCGGGTAAACCAGCCTTGGTGGAGATTCGCGGGGAAGCTTCGCAGGGAGCGTCCAAAGTAACGTTAGAGCTGAGCGGCACCTTCCTGGCACAGCTGTCTGCTGACACCCGGGCTGACCTGAAAATCAGCAGCGGGCTTGCATCCATTACTTTTGGCAGCAAGGTTATCGGAACCATCAGCAAGGCAGCCTCAGGCCAAGCGATTAAGATCAGTGTTGCGCGGGCCTCAGGGACGGATGGGACCAGCAGTACCCGTTACCTGGTCGGCAGCAGACCGGTTTATACTTTTACCATAACTGGCGGGACAACTGTCATCACAAGCTTTGGAGGTGAATCAGTTAAGGTCCAAATGCCCTATGCACGAGGAACAGCAGAGAACGCTAATGCCGTTGTAGTGTTATATTTGGACAACAGTGGAAATGCCATACCTGTAATCAGTAAATATAATGAAGCTGCACAAACGGTTGATTTTAGAACCAGTCATTTCTCCGCCTTTGCGATTGGCTATCATGCTGCCGGGTTCAGCGACACCTTGAATCACTGGGCAAAGGATAGCATTGATTTTACAGCGGCGAGAGGATGGTTAACGGGAGTTGGACATACCACCTTTGCACCGGATCAGACGGTAACCCGGGGAATGCTTGCTGCAATTCTGGGTAAAATGTCGGGTGCCGAGCTGTCAATGGGAGCGGCCTTCACCGATGTTGCGGCAGTGAAATATTATTCGCCTTATGTGGCCTGGGCCGCATCGAACGGTATAGTTCAGGGTACTGGGAACCATACCTTTGCCCCTGACCGGGCCGTTACGAGGGAGGAACTGGCGGTCGTCCTGAATAATTATCTAAAATTTTCGAAACTGCCAGCGGGGAATTTAAGAACTCCTGCTACTTTTGCGGACAATGGGAAGATTTCAGTATGGGCCAGTGAAGCCGTCGAAGCGATTCAAGGCTATGGCCTTATCAGCGGCAAAACAGGAAATATCTTTGATCCTAAAGGCACTGCAACCAGAGCCGAGGTAGCCACTGTTTTGAAACGGATGATTGAAGGCAGCTTTGTAGAATAGCATATATGCCAAAGAAGAACAGGCCGCACGCTTAAGGTAAAGTGCGTGGCCTGTTCATTTTTTGAAGATAATGTGGGATCGGATGTTTAGCCTTTAGCTTTTCTAGGCCAAATGAAATACGAGCTTGTGATGATCAGATCAATACCCACCACAACTGACCATAGGGATACAATGCTTAAGAGCGCATCCGTACGGGCAGGGTCGTCAATCCAGATCATGAGACCATATAGAATCCCTCCCCCCAACAGAAAAGATAGCACATGCTTCATCCAGCCTTTGAAGGAATGCCGGGCATGATCTATGCCATATCGTTTGACCGGAGCAGGTCCCTGCTTGGTTACATAATAGCGGAAGCGTTCATCTGCCCAGTGGATCATGCTTTTGCCGAACACGATGGATACGGAAATATAAATGGCAGCAAGCGCATGTGCCGTGGTGGCAGCAGCACCTTTGTACAAATCAACTCCTGCAATAATTAGCAGAATGATGTCCAGGACCGGGGTTAAGGCGAGAAAGAACAGCCCCAGCTTTCTTCGTTTGAATAAATAACGTGCCGAGAAACCGGCAAGAACGACAACCCAGAATAGAACTTCGCAGGCGATAATCGCCCAGGCAACCCAGTTCATAATCCACCCCTTGTGTATAAACATGTATTTGATACATCGGATTATAACAGCTGAATTTAAATAATACAATTGTATTATTTAAATTGCGTTCGAAGTTTTCTTCATGATACAATATAGACATGCCAAAAATTGTAGATCATTCAGAGAGAAAATCGCATATTGCAGAAGCAACCTGGCGCGTCATCATGAATCAGGGGATGAAAGGGGCGACAGTACGGAACATTGCGCAGGAAGCAGGCGTTTCGCTGGGAGCTCTGCGCCATTACTTCTCAACACAGCATGAGCTGATTGCTTTTGCCATGAATCTTGTAAAGGAACGGGTCGATGTCAGAATCAATGCCCTGCTTACCCTCGATCTCCCGCCTAAACAGCTGATTACGAAGATTCTGATGGAATTGATTCCTGTAGATGACCATACCATGGCCGAGATGGAAGTATGGTTTGCTTTTGTCTTTCATCGTAAGTATGTGGGGGATCACTATGACGAAGTAGACGATGGGGTATATTCCGCTATACACATGCTGGTCGGGTATCTGCATGAACAGGGGCTGCTGAGACAAGGCCTGGATAAGGACAATGAACTTGAGCGGCTGTATGCGCTGGTTGATGGGCTGGCTCTGCATGCGATGCTGGAGCCTGAGCGGCTGGATAAGCAGAAGATCCTTAGAGTGGTGAGCGGTCATATGGATTCTATTTGCAACGAATAAATTCGGGAAGCTGAGAGGAGCAGGTTATGGAACCCGTAAAAATCACCTACGAGTCGATAGACGATTATATTGCCAAAGCCCCTTTTGAGGTGCAGGACAAGCTTGAAGCGGTAAGAAAAGTAATCCGTGAGTCTGCGCCGGAAGCTGAGGAGAAAATTAGCTACCAGATGCCGACCTTCTTCTTGCATGGGAATCTGGTGCACTTCGCAGCATTTAAGAAGCATATCGGATTTTATCCGGCACCCCGCGGGATTGAGGCTTTTCAGGAGGAACTGGCGCAGTACAAGGGGGCAAAGGGGTCCGTGCAGTTTCCGCTGGATGAGCCGCTGCCACTCGATCTGATCAGCCGGATTGTGAAGTTCAGAGCGGACGAGAATAGGGAGAAGGCGGCGGCAAAGGCAAAGAAATAAACGAGGCAGATCATACCGGCAGCGGACAAAAAAAGGAACCCCCAAGTTGGGTTCCTTTTTTGCTAATGTAAGTTTACAGGGAGCCGAAGCGGCACTTACAGTTGCTTATCGTCTACGCTGTTCAGCCAGCCTTCAATATCACCAATCACGGAGCTGATGCATCCGTCTTCAAAGGGGGATTTCAGTCCGGCCAGCTCGACCAATTGAAGGAAAGACAGGCTTCCGCCAGCCTGACAGAGCCGCAGGTAGTCGGCCCATGCTGACTTGAAATCTTCATTTGACCGTTTCCAGAACTGGAAGGCGCAGAGCTGAGCCAATGTGTAGTCAATATAGTAGAACGGAGAGCGGAAGATATGGGCCTGCTTGTGCCAGAAACCGCCTTGCTCCAGATATTCATTGCCGTCATAGTCGCGCAGGGGCAGGTACTTCTTCTCTATTTCACGCCAGGCTAGTTTGCGCTCGGCAGGTGTGGCATCCGGATTGGCATAGACAAAATGCTGGAATTCATCTACCGCAACCCCATAGGGGATGAACTGCAAACTGTCACCGAGATGGTTGAAACGGTATTTGGCAGCATCCTCCTCGAAGAACAGGTCCATCCATGGCCATGCGAAAAACTCCATGCTCATGGAGTGGATTTCCGCCGCTTCATAGGTTGGAAAAGCATACTCAGGTAATTGGATATGACGGCTCTGATATACTTGGAATGCATGCCCCACTTCGTGGGTCAGCACATCGATATCCCCGGAGGTTCCGTTGAAGTTGGAGAAAATAAATGGAGCCTCATACTGGCTGAGATAGGTGCAGTAACCGCCAGATTGTTTGCCTTTTTTGCTGACCAGATCCATCAGTTCATTCTCCAGCATGAAGCTGAAAAACTGATCGGACTCAGGGGAGAGCTCTTTGTACATTTTGGCACCGTTTGCGATGATCCAATCGGGATCGCCTTTGGGTGTGGCGTTGCCGTTGTTGAAATTTAGACTTTCATCATAAAATTTCAGCTCCGCAAGACCCAGACGCTCAGCCTGGCGTTCCTTCAGCTTCCGGGAAGCAGGCACGATATGCTCCTGCACCTGCTTGCGGAAATTAGCGACCATTTCAGCGTTGTAGTCTGTACGCATCATCCGGTCATAGCCGAGTTCAACGAAGCTATGGTACCCGAGCTTTTTGGCAATACGGGTCCGTACCTGGACAAGCTCGTCGAAGATACGGTCAAATTCCGGCTCATGTTCAGCCATAAAGTGGTATCTGGCCGCAGATGCACGCTTGCGCATATCCCGGTCTGTTGACAACTCGAATGGGGCGAGCTGGGACAACGTCCGTTCTTCCCCTTCGAACTGGATTTTGGCGGAAGCGATAAGCTGGGAATACTCCGTGGACAGCTTATTCTCGAGCTGGAGGTCCTCTATGATGTCCGGGCTGAATGTCCGCAGCGAGATTTCGGCAATCTGCAGCAGCTGTGTTCCCCATTCCTGTTCAAACTCTGCTCTGAACTTAGAGTTCACGAGGGCTCTGAAGTAGTCCGTTATGTACTCCTGAATCACTGGTCCCACTTCATCCATGTAATCTTGTTCAGCTTTGTAGAATTCATCCTCTGTGTTGATCGAATGTCTGATGCTGGCCAATGTCTCCATGGTGCCAAATTCATTACGCAGCTTATTAATCGCGGCAAAAGCGGCTCGCTGCTCTTCCAGACTATCAGCACTAAGACCTTTAAGAAGCTCTGTAAAGCCGGCCTTTAGCTTCTCTACATCCGGCCGTTCGTACGGGTATTCGCTAAATTTCATGTAATCATCAACATCCCTTCGGGTAATTTTGAGAAACATATCGTTTTTATTATAGTATCTGGAAGAAATTAAATCACTAATTTATGCTTGTAATTCCATGTGAAGGTAATCCTGTGGATATCAGATAGGAGGAGAACAGATGAAATACGAATCGGCCAGTCCTGAGGATTATATCAGCCAGCTGCCTGAGGAACGGAAGGAAGTCATAATGAAGCTGAGACAGATACTCAAGGACAACTTGCCTGCGGGGTTTCAGGAAACCATGTCTTATGGAATGATAACCTATGTTGTTCCCCATCAGATTTATCCGCCTGGTTATCATGTTAATCCCGATCAGCCGCTCCCTTTTGTCAGTATAGCCTCGCAGAAGAATTTCATTGCACTCTACCATATGGGGCTCTACATGGTACCCGGGCTGCTGGCTTGGTTCAAGGAAGAATATCCGAAGCATGTTCAAACCAGGCTCGATATGGGGAAATCCTGTATGCGGTTCAAAAAAACAAACAGCATTCCGTATGATCTTATTGCACAGCTGAGCAGCAAGATTACTGTGGATGAGTATGTTCGAATGGTTGAGGCCGAAGTGAATAGGGCTAAGAAGAACTAGCGGATCTAAACTATAGGCTGCTGTTTCAAAAAATGCAGGATCGCATCATTTACCATTACGGGGTTCTCTCTCAGCATGTGCGGCCGGTGGCTGCCTCCAGGAACAACAAGATACTGAGAGTTCTTTACCAGAGCAGTCAAGTGCTGGAGCTGGAATTCCTGTACAAAGGGATCATGCTCCCCGGCGATGAATAGGGAAGGGCAACCGATGCTGTGGATCTGCTCTTCGGTTAGTTGCGGGAATAACCGCCAGTCTGCGGCGCTCTGCCGCATGAATTCCTGCCAGTTTCCGCGGTGCGCCTCCTCATGCCGTTCGAGCATTTGTTGGATGATGACGTCCTTGCCGTGTGCAGCAAGCCATTCCGGCTCATATTCATCCGCACCGGACGGCTCTTTGAATCCGCTGGAGCCGATGGTCGTCATTGAAAATACACGCTCCGGCGCATTTAACGCGACATACATGGCCACTCCTGCACCCAGGCTATAACCGATCAAATGCGCTTTGGAGATGGACAACTGCTCCATAAACGCAGCAATATCATCCGCCAGCTGTGGGGTGCTCCAGCTCAGATTCGCGCACCGGGTTCTGCCATGTCCCCTGAAATCCGGGAAATAACAGGTGTACGTATTCTGAAAATCAAGGATTTGACTCGCAAATGCCAATATCCCCCTTGAATAAGCGCTGTGCAGAAAGATAACAGGCTCTCCGGTACCCATCTTTTCATAAAACAACTCTAAGTCACTCAATTGAATATATGGCACGATATCCTCCTTGTAGGAACAAGCGTTCCTTCCATTGTACTCCTGGAATATGGATATGTCACGGGCGAAACTCACTTAAGGGAAGGCAGGTTTCGGTCCGTCCGCGATCCAGGATATGGTATGATTTTGGGTAAACAGTTGCTTTTATTGGAGGAGAGAACCTACGGATGATTGATCTTAGAGTGATTGATAAGGAGAATTTCTTGACGATTATTAATCTTAGTGTTGGTGAAGAGCAGAAGAGTTTTGTGGCTTCGAATGCAGTATCCATTGCACAATCCAAGGTCCAGCCCGAGTGTATCCCGCTTGCCGTGTATGACGGGGAGACCCCCGTCGGATTTGTCATGTATTGCATCGATACGGAGGATAACAAGTACTGGATATACAGATTGATGATCGACCAAAGATATCAGTCCAAGGGATACGGACAACATGCGATGAAGAAGCTGGTCTCTCTCATTCAGCAGGACAAGAGTCATCATGTCATCTACATAAGTTTTGAACCTGAGAATAGAAGAGCAGAGATGCTCTACCGCAATTTGGGGTTTACCCAGGATGGCCGGATTATAGATCATGAAATCGTGTATACATTGGAATATGAATGAATTGGAGACAGAATGTTCTGTGGGCAAAAACATTTTTCAGTTGAACTTGGCATACGTCTTGTACAGTGAATCACTTACAATTAAGGAAAGACAATGCCAAGGGAGAAGGATACATATGGGGACTCGTTATAGAGACTATACATCAGATGACATGATGAAAGTGAGCCGGTTCTTGTCACATGCCCATTCACAATTAAATCGGCCGAGCAGCTGGACGATTGCCCGTTTTGAATTCGAAATTTTTTTCTATCAGTTGAGGGCGGGCTTGCTTCCCGAGTGGGAACAAAATATCGGACTGTGGGAACGCGACAATGGGGAACTGGCCGCTGTGGTTTGCAGGGATGGGGATTTCTACTTTCAATTGGATACAGATCATCCGCAGGAGGAGCTGCTGTGTGAGATGTTAGAATTCATCGAAGCGAAGTCTGCTCCGGCTGCCGTGAAGCTTGCAGTGCCAAAGGGGATGTCAAAGCTGGAAGAGTTGGTCCAGGGCAGGGGATATGTGCATCTCCCGAACGAGAGCGATAATATCATCTCCATCACGCTGGAGAAGGATTTTCCGGTGAATATTCCTGTGGGCTTTTTGCTTCAATGCGGGGAAGAGGTGTCAGACCAGGCTAAAGCGCAAGGCCACATAATGGCGTTTAACTACCCGGGAACTGCACATGCAGAGCAGATGCTGCGGTTATACGGGGGCATCCGCCAAGCACCGGGTTATCGTCCGGATTTGGACTTATCTCTGGTTAATGAGCAGGGTGAGGTCGTGGCGTTTTGTAATGCTTTTGTGGATGAGGTGAACCGGATAGGAATTCTTGAACCGGTGGGAACCCATGTGGATTACAGACTGAGGGGGCTGGGCCAGGCTGTAATCTATGAAGCGCTGAACCGTCTGCGGTTCCTCGGCATGGTTAAGGGATATACAGGTCCCATGCAGCCATTTTACCAGCGTATCGGATTTCAGATGGATGTGGAGTTTGAGGTATGGCAGAAGGACTGAAAGATAGACCTTTCGGACAAAACCGTCAGGATCTCAATTATATGAATCAACTGGATCCTAGGTATACAAATCAAGAGCTTAATGATCATTTACTGATTCAGTACACAAGGATCATTTGAGTTTCATCATATATTACTTATCAAGTATTTTTCCATTATCGCATTTCCATCATTGTTCTCAACTTCTTTATATTTTAGTTTTTTATATAAATTGTAGGCAGGTTCATTGAAATTAAATACACTAAGGCTGAGTTTTCTAATTCCTTTATCTTTGGCATCCTGCTCTATCAATTTCATAGTTTCAAATCCATATCCCTTATTTCTATAATTTTGCATAACCAAAAAATCACAAATGAATCCTGATGTATTCTCTTTTTCATACCAAATAAAACCAATTTCCTCTAAACTATGATTTATTATTACATATATATAATTATTTTTTGTTAATAAACCCATCGGAAGTAGTTCATTGAATTCTTTTTCAGCACATTTATAAGCATCTTTATCGCTACACATTTTAGATTTGATTAAATCTTTTGCATAGTCATTAACAGACCACTCTTTAAATTTTTCAAATTCATTTTCTGACATATTTCGGATCTTTATCATTTATTAACCCCTATTCATTTAAATTTCTTGTTTGCTAATGAATTACGCGAATTTATTGAGCTATCTTGCCTGATAGTTGGACAGTAGCCAATAATACCGACAACCTGTTCGTCATGATGCTAACGTTTCCCCGTAGCTTAATAGTTTTATGTTTTAATTAGAGTCGCTGCTTATAGTTGTGAGGCTTGCCGAACACCTAATACAGTGACGTCCCGACGGGCTTAGGGGGCTGGATGTGGTAACTCGCTTTCTCAGAATGACCCGGAGCGTCAATATGGTTTTAGCCGAAGGAAGTTCTGGAAGCAGCCATTGCATTTAAGGCGTTCTCAAAATAGCTATATACTTCATCTGCAATTCCCAGAAACTCTTCAACAAGTACATTACTATCCAAGTAACAAGCATACAGATAATCAACTAAAGCAGAGTCAATCTCACAATAGTTTAATATGGCATTTTTCATCTTAATAATGTCATCTTGCCATACACCTGTATCTTCTAAAACTAAAGAGTATAATGCACGAATTAATCTCTTAGAGTAACCTTTAATATATCTAGTTTTCATTGTGTTATCACTAGCATTAGAAAGTAAACTATGTATACGATCTACTTCCTCCTTGGTCTCTGTATTTAAGTCTAAAATGAACTCTGGAGAAATAATTATCGGTGGTACTTTTTCACCAATGTCATGACCATATACGCAAATACAAATTATCTTTACCCAAAAACCCCACTCATTTGGTTTACTTAATACATCGTCAATCGAGCAAATTATCGTATCAATCTTAGTTACTACTGGATATTCTTCCAAAAGCTTGTCTTTAATATTTGACAATCTTTCGTAATCAATATCTTTAGGATTTACACATACAATAGTAAAGTCTGCATCTGACTTAAAAGGTTTAGCAGTTCCTTTTGGAATCGAGCCACACATATAAATGCTATGAATCTTACCTTTAAATTCGGTAAGTATATTATCTATATACTTATCAACAAAATCCTTATATTCACTTTGTATTACAATTCTATTTATAACTTTTTCTAATATCATATAGACTCCTCCTAAACTAAGAACTTCTTTCGGCTAACGTATTTTTTGTGAACTTCGTAAATTCGTCATGACCTAAGTTATTCGCGGAATCATTCAACTATCCTACCCGTTGAAAATAAAGGCAGCCGATCGCATTTACTGACCGGCTGCCTTATCGTGTTTGAGCTAGGTTTCCCGTTAGTTGAGTCTATCTATGGATTCAGTTCCAAAAATATTTCATTTTCCTATACCCAACATTCAATATTTTTTAGTCCCCCTCGATGGTTATCGTGAGCTTGCTCCCAGCCTCGATAGGAATCTCGAAAATCGCCGGAAACAGTTCCGGATCACTGCGTTGAACTTCTCCAGAACTGGTCAATACCTCGCGTACATCGCCGGAAACACGGATGCTTCTTAAATAATCCGTTGGTACAGGTATTCCGTAGTACAAGGAGAATATAATCTTCTCTTTATACGAATACGTAAACGTTTCTGAATTCCCACCTGCAATGCCATACATATTATAGTGGGGTTTTGTAGCGCATGTATCATTCAACTTATGGTCTCCGTTAGAGCGGCTTAGTGGGCAACGCAAGTAGTTCTCTGTTCTTTGATTGAGTTCTCGATTACACCGGATCGGGAGGGGCAGTGCGGTTATTACTCGCTTGCTCGTACGCATAGGCAAGTCTGAATAGCGAAGGTTCACTGTATGCGGTTCCCACAAAAGTTATCCCCTGCGGCCCCTTAGTTGTATATCCTCCTTCTGCGATGATGCCTGTCTCTGCATATCCTCCCGGCACAGTAATGGCAGGATACCCCGCACGTGCGGATAAATCGAGCCCATCCTCGTTACCAAGAAACAGCAACGCGTCCAATTGATATTCGCGAATCGCGTGGTCGATCCCCTGGCCTCGGGCTACCTCTCGGTTAAGGTGTAAACTCTCGATGTACGCCGTTTCAGTTAACATACCAGTCGTTTCGTTAGACCAGATTAGCGTATCTTGGCCGTATTTCAGCGCGGAATCACGATGCGTTTCGTTATAGGCTATGAGTTCATCTAACGTTCTAACCGAAGCACCGGTACCTGCTTTGGCTAGATAATCGTTCAGCCCTTTCTTGAACTCGAAGCGCATCACGTCCCAATCCCACTTAGCACTCTCGCAAGGTAACGATACCGGATCGATGATAGTCGCCCCGCATTCCTTGCACAAGGCGATCGCCCGTTCGATAATCGCTAACCGGGCTTGGTCCAGTTCTCGATAATAATGACGTGGTACACCGATTCTCGCAGCACGTAAACCTTTAAGATCCAAAAACTGTGTATAATCCTTGTGCGCTATCCGCTCATTAGATAACATGGCTGCATCTTCCGGGTCTATTGCTGCCATAGCACCGAGTAAGATCGCGGCGTCCCTGACTGTCCGAGTCATTGGGCCGGCTGAATCCTGGCTCTGAGTAATCGGGATGATGCCCGAACGACTGACGAGCCCGATTGTGGGCTTCAAGCCGACGAGGTAGTTCTGCGAGGACGGGTTGATGATTGAACCGGATGTTTCTGTTCCGATGGCTGCGGTACACAAATTCGCAGCAACTGCAACACCGGGCCCCGAACTCGATCCACCTACGAACAACTCACCGGGCCCATAAGGATTTAGTGTCAGGCCCCCTCTGGAGCTATACCCTGCCCACATCGTAGACGACATAAAATTCGCCCATTCGGTCATATTAGCCTTTCCCAAGAATACTGCTCCTGCAGCCCTTAATTGCGCGGCTACGGACGAATCCCCCGGTGCGAAATGGTTCGCCAATGCGACCGAACCGGCACTAGTATGCATACGGTCATTTGTATCGATATTGTCCTTGAGCAAGATCGGGATGCCGTGAAGCGGTCCGCGAGATCCGACTTGCTGTCGTTCTTCGTCTAGCGACTTTGCGACAGCAATCACGTCCGGATTCACTTCCAGCACTGCCTTCAATATAGGGTTAAACCGTTCAATTCTCTCCAAATACCAGCGAACGCAATCCACTGCTGTTAACGTCCCTAATTCCATCTCTGCTTGTAACGAAGAAATGTCTGCCTCGAATAACCTTTCGTTTATCTTTCTATCCATTTTAGAAGGCACTCCAATTCTACTTTTCAATACTCAGCTAATTGTTCAACGTCTTCTTCAAATCAATTGACAGCTATGGCTGATGTTTTGCGGTCAGGACCCAAGGCAAGACACGTTAGCCTTACGCAGTTATTATCCTATTTGAATTGGGCCTGAAGCCATTCTGCCGACAGCTGCATGTAACCTAGCTGATCCGCAGCATCGAAATGCTCGATCGCTACCGTATCCCTGTACCCGATGGACTTTAGCCGCTCCAGGATTTCTAATATAGGAATGCAGCCGGAGCCTACAGGGGCCGGGAACAGCTTCGTCCCGTTTGTGCTGATCTTCGGCGTTTCAACACGGTGCTCCTCCAGTGAGCGGTCTTTGCAGTGGACATGAACAATTCTCGACTCCAGCTTCCCGAAGGCTGTCAGCGCATCCTCACCCTGATAGATGAAGTTGCCGGTGTCGAAGGTACAGCCCAGCTTCGGAACCTTATCCATAAACCATAGTAATTCTTCGGAAGTGGAAAATGGCGCACGGCTGTCATCGAAATCCTCCAAGGTGATGACCATACCTTTCGACTCCGCGTACTCACACATCTCCCGGAGCGCTGCAACCATTCGCTGCAGCGAGCTGTTCCGCAGCTCCTCGTCGGCTGATTCTTCAATGAAACCTGGAATCACAAGTACCTTGTCCGCACCCAAAAACTCGGCCGTGTCAATGAAATCCAGTCCGGGATGCACATCGGGAGCATTGCCAAAATCAAAAAAAGCGTACATTGAAGCTACCGAAATTCCAGCTTGCTCCAGCTGATTTTTCATGGCCACGCGGCTGGGTTGTACCTCGTCCAAATCCAGTTCAACCGCCTGAATGCCCCATTCGCGCGCCCGGCTTAGCACTTCCGGTACCGACAGCCCAGTTTGCTTACTTGCGGTAACAATATGGTTGAAAAACACAGATATTTTCATAAATGAACTCCTTCCGTCCTATCAGAGTCTTGCAATCGCTTCCTTGAATTAGTATAGGGGATATTCAGCAGGGGTTCCACTGTGGAATTCAGTATGCAGGACAGGTGTCCTTTTATTGTTCTCTACATTACTCTAATATGATGAACAGGAATTCTGATACAGGGGAGAGATCCAACTTGAATACAGTAAAGCTCAGTTTTATCGGTGCGGGATTTCATGCATCTACCAATATTTACCCTTCTGCTATCCAAGCAGGGGCTGAAATTGCCGCGATATCGACCCGTGATCTGGAGCGTTCGAGGGCCGCGCTTCAGCGGTTTGGCAGCAGGGGCAAGCCTTATGACGATTACCGGAAAATGCTCCGGGATGAAGAAAGCGATGGGGTGGTGGTAGTCGCGCAGCCGCAGGATCAAAGCGCATTGGTGCTGGACTGCATCCATGCCGGAAAAAATGTATATGTGGACAAACCGCTAGGCTGGAATGGTCCGGAGGCTCTTCAGCTAGCAGATGCAGCCGAACAGGCCGGAGTGGTACTGATGGTGGGATTCATGAAACGTTATGCCCCCGTCTATATGAAGCTGAAGGAGCTAATTACAGGAGGGACATTGGGCGGCGCCCGCTCCTTCCAGGCACGGTTCGCAGTAGACAGCACACCTTTCTGTAAAGACGAGGAGCAATTCATAAAGCTCGCTGCCATCCATATTGTAGATTTACTGCGTTTTTTGTTTGGTGAAGCAGTACAGATTTCGGGATTTACAAACAATGACAAAGCACAGATCTCCCAGAGCATTTCACTGAAATTCGCAAATGGCATTGTGGGCAGTGTTTATTTTGCCGGGATGAGTGCCTGGTCCAGAGAAAGTGAGAGCCTGACGGTTACCTTCGATCACGGGTTTGCCTGTGCGGATGAAGTGGTGAAGCTATCGGTTCATCATTCTCTGTCAGCCAGCGGCCTGCCCTGGCAATCTCTTGCGGAGCAGGATATCATGTTCACCCCTTCGGCATCCGCAATGTCCGGCGGTTACAGAGATCTATACCTGCGAGGCTTTGTTGGCGAAATGGCGCACTTCATGAAATGCTGCCGGGAAGGGTTGACCCCTGTCTCCAGCGGACGGGATAATGTGAAGACCATGGAGCTGTGTGATGCTATTCTGTCAGCACTGATGTAAATGGGTTTACTGGGGGAGAGTTCAATGATCACAGAGCTGCATGCGGCAACATCGCGGTAAAAGCTATAGTTAGTGGAATGAATCCGGGCTGGGTATTCGCAGAGCTGTGAATTGAAGCCTATGCATCGATATAGTCATCTGCCCCTCTTAAGAAGCAGCATAATGCCCCCTGGATGCAGCTTACGCAAAGCCTATTGAAGATGCGCTTTTACAAAAATATACTGTAATTGCAGGCAGAAGGGCGGGAGGGACGCAGATGAAAATCACCATTGAGAGCATACCGGAAGACAGCGAGCCTGAGATTATTTTGAGGTGCAATGATCCAGATGAAGAGGTGCTGAAGCTGCTGCATTCCATTCCATCCATGACGGTATCCAAGAAGCTGATCGGCATGACCGATCTTCAAATGCATATCATCGACCCGAATGAGGTGTATTATTTCGAGGCTGTGGATCACAAGGTGTTTATCTATTGTGCCAAGAAGGTTTATGAATCCAGGTTGAAGCTGTATGAGATTGAGCTGGCCTATGCGCACAGGGATTTTTTTAGAGCCTCCAAATCAACCATCCTGAATATTGCCAAAATCAAGTCCGTCAGCCCGGTCCTTTACGGAAGATTCGAAGCTTTGCTGCACAATAGCGAAAAGGTCTTCATTTCACGGCAATATGTTCCGCTACTGAAACAAAAACTAGGACTCTGAGGAGGATCCATGATGAAAACCGGCAAATTCGTATCCTGTATCTTGAAGGATTTGTTCGCAGCATGTGGATGTGTGACGATTCTGGTGGCGATTGTGCTGACCTTGAACTCGACCAGTTCCGTCAGTACATCAATATTATGGCAGATTATTATGGCGGCTGCGGCGTTTACCTGCTTCAAATACGCTTTGGTAAGTACACAAGGACTTAGTAAAAATGCGCAAACACTGAGCTTTTATATCTGTTTTGTGCTTGGCGATGTTTTTGTAATCCTATGGCTGTGGCTCTTCAGTTCCGGACCGTTCAGGGAAAAAGGGCTGCTGCTTCCCTTCGTGATTACCATCCTGGTGATTAAGGGTATGGTGTACGCAATGCTGCACATCGATGGGAAGAAGGAAGCCAAGCAGCTGAATGAAAAGCTGAGCGAGTATCAGAGCGGCGGTAACAATTTATGAAGGAGTGTCTGCGACCTAATCAGAACTCCGTACGTAAGTAGAGAGACATATACCTACCTACGGAGATGATGATATGCTTCTCAATCAAACTTCTTTAATACCTCTTGGGGCTTCGAATTCCCAGGAGAACGCACTTCCTCCTTCCTGGGACCTGTTCCGGCAGCGTTATGAGTGGCTTGAACCTCAAATTCACGCCTTAGTGGCTGAGGAAAATGCTGGGGAACGGTTGGCCCGTGATGCGGAAGGCTTGCTTAAGAGCTATGCCGGAACTGCAGTGAAGCCTGTTTTATACGGAGTTCCTGTAGGCATCAAAGACTTGCTGCATGTGGAGGGATTGCCTACCCGGGCCGGGTCCGGTCTGCCGGCTGAGGTGTTGACCGGCCTGGAAGGGTCGTTGATCCGGCGCCTCCGCTCGCTGGGTGCGCTGATCGCAGGTAAGACGGTTACCGAGGAATTTGCCTATAATGGCCCAATTGCCACGCGTAATCCCCATCATACGGATCATACCCCGGGTGGTTCAAGTGCAGGGTCAGCAGCAGCGGTTGCTGCAGGATTATGCCCGCTGGCAATTGGCACCCAGACCCTCCGTTCTGTGATCGCACCCGCGTCCTTTTGCGGTGTGGTGGGCTTCAAGCCAAGCTATGGCAGAGTGCCGCTGGATGGAGTTGTTTTGCTGGCCCCTTCTTTTGATACCGTGGGGTTCTTCACACAGAATGTACCGGATATGCAGGTTGCTGCAGCTTCGCTTCTCCCCGACTGGAGGAACCAGCCTCAGCAAGCCCGCAGCAAACCGGTACTTGGCATCCCCCAAGGGGGATACATGGAGCTGATGAGCAGTGAGGTGAAAGGAGCTTTTAACGCACAAATCTTAAGTCTTCAGCAGCAAGGCTATGAGGTAAAGCAAGTGAGTATGCCGTGGGAGGATGAGTTTATCTACGGAAATGCCATGCTGCGGTTTCTGGAGGGTGAAATGGCCCGGGAGCATGCCCGGTGGTTCGGTCGTTACGCAGAGTGCTATGGCAATCCCGTAAGGGAGGCTATTCTTCGGGGCCGGGAAATCTCTGATTCGGAGCTGGGGATGTACCGCAGGAAGCAGTACAGGCTGCGCAGGGAGCTGGAGACCGTCCAAGCAGCACAGGGAGTGGACCTCTGGGTATCGCCAGCTCAGGGTGGAACAGCACCTAAGATCGGTGAGGGCACCGGGTGGTCCGGGATGACCGCTATCTGGACCTTCGCGGGTTGTCCTACCGTCAGCCTGCCATCTGCAAGTATTAACAACCTGCCGCTTGGCTTTCAATGCATCGGGCGTTATGGGGAAGATGAAGCACTTCTGGCTTAGGCGCAGGAGATTGCAGGACATTTGGAAGTTATTTACGGATAAACGAAAGCCCGCTGTTATTAAATTTTGAAAATTTGTCACTTTCGTAGCAGAAACCGCATATTGATCTCGCCGCTGCCTGCGATGTTTGGCCTAAGGCCCAGGCGGATGGCGTTTTTCTTCAATCTGGCTTTGACCTGGCAAGGCGAGAGCGAAGGACAGCTCTGCAGCAGCTGGGCGGCTGCACCGGAGACAATGGGGGTAGAGATGCTGGTGCCGGACAACACGAAATATTGTTGGCCAAACCGCAGGTACGGGAAATTACGGGCCAACTGGGAGCCGGGGGCACGAAGCGAAATGACAGATTCCCCCGGGGCGACAATATCCGGTTTGATCTTGCCGCAGGGTGCCGGGCCACGGCTGGAATAGAAGGTAATGCGGTCATCTTTTGGGGTGAGGGTCCGGCGGTCATCTACAGCTCCTACGGTAATAGCGGACGGACTGATGCCCGGTGACTCTATGGTTTTGCGTCCGGGTCCGCTGTTGCCAGCGGCGATTACAACAATAAGTCCGGCTTTGACTGCTTTTTCTACAGCCTGGCAGAGCAGGTCGTCCTTGCATGATGTGGTTACAGGTCCGCCGAAAGACATCGATAGAATGCGCAGCTTCAGACGTTTACGCTGCGCAACACACCATTCGATCCCCTTAATAATGGTTGAGTCGTAGCCATCTCCGTTAATATCCAGTACTTTAACACCTACAATCCCCGCTTCAGGTGCAGGACCTCTATATTTCCCTTTGCTGAGCCAGCCGTTACCCGCCGCATCCCCGGTAATATGAGTGCCATGACCGTTGTCGTCATAGGGGCGCTTGCGGTGATTGATGAAATCCTTGAACGCCACGATGCGGTTCACGGGCCGGACCAGATCGGGATGAGGGAATACTCCGGTGTCAAGCACCGCAATGTTGATCCCTTTTCCGGTAAGCCCCCTTGAGCGCTTCACAGCAGTTGCACCGATGGATGGGGTGGCAATATCCAGCGATATGCTTTTAATGTCATCCAGGTATATCTTATGAACGCCCTCCCAGCAACACATCCGTTCCAGGCATTTCATTGAAATATGTGAGGAAACCGCATTGAGCATTGGAATTCGATGTTTGACAGACATAACGTGTGAGCCTAAATGCTTGTGTAAGGCTTGCATCCTGCTCTGGGTTAACTTGTGATTGAATTGAATAATAACAGGCAGCGCCGCTGATCCCTTACTGGAATGAACCGTTTTGCGAATACGGCTCCTCAGCGGACGGTTCATTTTGGAAGCATACTGCTTCATCCATATTTTTTTGCCCATGGCTATCGTGTCACCTCTCCGATACAGGGTATGCGCGGAAAGGGATGATGGGTACATTTCTATAAATCTGAGACAATACCACATTTCTGGAAGAGTAGTAGGCAAGAACGCGGTTCACTGCAAGCGCAAATTGCATCTATTACTGTATCCTATCAGAAAGTGGTGAAGCAAATGAAAGCTCCTGACAAGAAAGCAATCCTGGCCCGAAAAGCGTTGCTGGCCAAAAAAGCAATGATGGCCCGTAAGGCAAATGCAAAAAAGGTAGTGAAGAGACGCAGAATCAGACAGACCTTTGACAGATTCGTAGTGCTTGCTACAAGCCTGGGCAATGTAAATAAGGATTCCACGGGTTGGACAGCCTCTTTGACAAGTGGCGCAACTACGGTAACTACTGATTTTGACGATTTTGGTGTTGCCAGATTCCCTACAATCAGTACGTTGACAACTGTATCCTATGTGCTGAGAATCAGAGATGAAGCAGGTAATCTCTTAACTACCAAAAGCGTCTCTGCCAACCGCGAGTTTTTTGTTGCCAGATTCTAATCCTGACGACGCATTGAAATGAGCCCAAACGGCGCGTACCAGATGGTACGTGCTTTTTGGTACGCTTAATAGGCATTCGTACAGGGAGTTCGTGTGATCATCTAGTGAATGAGCCGTCAAGACCTATAGCATTTTAAAAATATCAGCCACCATGGTATTCTTAACGAATACGAAACCTAAATTTATCCAGTGCCTGAGGAGATGTAGAATTGATAAGCTATTTTGTACATAACGGAGGTGTGGTGCTGCATGTGCTGGAAAATGGAGAGCCTTCTTCCACGATGCCATCACTGCTTGTGATAGGCGGACTGTGGGAGCCTGCAGAGCGGGCCATTCCGCTATTGTCGAATTTACCGGGACACACCGTATCCTTCAGCTTCCGGGGACGCGGACTCAGCTCAACACCTTATGGCGGTTATGATCTAGAGGATCATTTATCGGATATTGCCGCTATCGTTGCCCACACCGGAATTGAACATTACTGCGTGCTGGGATTTTCCAGGGGAGCTTCCTACGCGCTTGGCTGGAGCCTACAGAATCAAGAACAGATAAAAGGCCTTATTCTTGTAGACCAGCCGCCAATCCATCGAAGTGTATCACCGGAAACCGTGGATTTCTGGTGCGGTCTGACTTATCAGCAGGTGCCTATACTCAATTATATGCGGCGGGAAGCGCTGGAGGGGCTGGGACGTGAAGCAGAGGAGCTGGACTTCACTTCACAGCTGGCTCAGCTTAAGCTTCCAGTAACCTTGTTTGCCGGAAGAGATAGGGCGGCAGAGATTCCATCTGATATCTCTGAAGAGACCTTGGACAAGTACAAGCAGTACCTTTCCCCGTTTCACGTTGTGGAATTTCTTCACTCCGGGCATATGATTCCTGACGAGGAGCAGCAGAAATATATTGCTGAAGTCATTTTGTTTCTTTATGAGAGGGGGCTGGCCGATGGTTGAGTGGATCAAGGGTTATAGCCGGGTGGAATACAGTGAGCAGGCAGAGAGGCTTGATTTCGGCAAGGATTCAAGCTTCCGAATGGAGAAAATGGAGCTGGAATCATCGCCTTCCGGTATGACTGCAGCCGCGCAGTATTTTATTGCCCAGAATGCATGGCTGTCTGATGATTTCCGGCAAAACATTCCTGCACATAACGAGAATATCCGCGAGTTGATTCTCGCAGAAATTGCACCTCATTTTGCAAATGTAAGGCAATGTGTCCGTGAAGGAAGCGTTGAAATGATATATCTGCAAGAGCTGAAGACGGAATCACGGCAGCGCTTCGGCGAAACGCAAACCGGAATTCTGCCGGTGCTGGAAGATCTCTACAGGCATCATGATATAAGTGACAGATTTAATGGGGTTAAGCGGACGATCATCAACTATATGGTAAATAAGGATGCCTTGGAGCCTTATGAAGTGCCGGACACCGAAACACTTCAAGCCCTGCTGAGTTCGTATCTAGACCTGCCGGATGTAGAATATAGCGTGATGCCGCTCGGCTGGCTCTTTGATGAGAATTTGCGGTATTCTGAGGCGCTTCGCTTTTTTGCCGGATTTGTCCCCCATCTGATGCTTGGGGTGGATGAAGACACTGGTGAGGTCATCCTGCTTCAGATGTCCGGCAAGGAATTCGCCCGTAAGGTCCTGCTGAATTCGGCACGTCCCCAGCCTCCACGGCGAAAGGACAGCCATTTATATGTGGATATGGGCTATAGGGTCGTGTATGCAATTGATCTAAGCGGACAGTATCCGGTGAGCAATTGGCAAGAGCTTACAGAGAAACAGGCCTATTGGCTGAAGGAAAGCATGAATTTTAACGACTTCAATCATGAAACGGCAGAGCCGGTCCCGGCAAATATCGGGTTCTTTTATGACCAGGATTCTATTCAGTCCATAGTCGATAGGATCAATCAGGAGCTGGAGGATATCCGGGAACAGGATTAACCCGGTGATATCCCCTTGTCGTTATAACACTTGCCAGCAGCCCGCAGAATTTCTGCGGGCTGCTCCAGCATGGAGGACGCATTGTTTTCTACTCATTCTTTACCTATAAATCCGCCAGTCATTTGCATATAATGGAAGCTAATGATTGCAAGGAGGTACAAAAAGAGTGGACATGCAAATGGAACAGATTCTGAACAGGTTTACAGCGATTTGGAGTGAAGAGTTAGAAGCAAATCTGGCAGGGATATACCTGCACGGCTCCTTGGCCATGGGCTGCTTCAATCCGGCCAGAAGTGATATCGACATCCTGGTGGTGATCCGCGGGAAGCTGCCGCGTGCAAGTGCAGTACAGATTGCGCGCAGACTTGTATTCCTCCGTGAGGAACTGGCAAACGGCCTGGAAATTAGTGTGATCGATGAAGCTGCGCTCACACCCGTGAGCTACCCAACACCATGTGAACTGCATTTCTCCGATCACCACCTGGAGCGGTACCGCACGGATGAGAATTATATATGCGGAGGTTATGAGGATGAAGACCTCGCCTCACAAATTGCAGTCGCTTATTACAAGGGGAGGACGTTATACGGTGAACCTCTTGCCACGCACTATCCCCGGGTGAACAATAGCGTCTACCTGTCCTCTATTCTGCACGACATCGCGGATGCGGCAACGGATATTTTGGAGAAGCCGATGTACATGACATTGAATTTGTGCCGGGTGCTGTACTACATAGAAGGAGGCCAGATCGCTTCGAAACGGGAAGGCGGCGAATGGGGAATAGCGAACTTGCCATCGGAGTTCAGGGAACTCGTGCAGGTTTGTTTGAATCAATATAATGGAGTTTCGGAAAATAGGCAGGTGCAGTCCGGTTCACTGACCGCTTTTGCCAGATATATGCTGGGTGAAATAGATAAGAAGAAAATAGAAGAGAGGTGTTCACGTTGAGTATACAAGCTGCAGAAGAAGTGCTCTCATTCTATACGCTTCAGGAGCCGGCGGTTGAATTTATCAGACATAATGAAAATATGACGTTTAAGGTTACGGATCTAAAGGAAGGCAAGCTATACTTGCTGCGTATTCATAGTCCGTCAACAGCAGGCCTGCTCGGGATTCAGCATACGCGGCAGGGCTTGGAATCAGAAATGTACATCCTGCAGGAACTGTCCAAGGACCAGGCACTTCATGTGCAGAAGCCGGTAGCCAACCGGACCGGAGGGCTGGTAACCGAATATGTAAACGATGGCAACGATGTTTGTTATGCTACCCTGCTGGAATGGATAGAGGGGGCTACACTCACCTTACATGAAGACAATATGGAGCAAATCGCTTATCAGCTGGGGGAAAAGCTCGCGGCATTTCATCATTTCTCCCGTCATACTGAGCTTCCTGGTCTTCAACGACCGGTGTATGATGCAGAAAGGATTGATACTGCGGTTGAAGAATTGAAATACGGCGTAGAGTCCGATCTGTACAGTCAAGAACAATATGAGATCATTGTCCAGGTTCTCGGAATTATCAAAAGGCAGCTCCAAGTGCTGGAGACCCTTCCAGGTCAATGGGGGCTTGTACACGCGGATGTGCAGCTTGGGAATGTAATTATCACCGAAAGCGGGCCTTGTTTGATAGACTTTGGTTTTTGCGGGTATGGCTATTATCTGTTTGATCTGGGCAGCGCGGGGACTGTTCTTCCGGGTGAGCTGCGTCAGCTTTTTTTACAGGGCTATGCTTCAGCAGCAGATTTTTCATGGGAGCAAATAAGGTATATTGAGGGGCAGATATTTATGGATACTTTTATCAGCTATCTTTTCTTTATCCATGACTCCACACGTAATAACTGGATTAGAGAGAGTGCGGCAAAGCTTTGTGATACCCTATGCAAGGATTTTATTGCAGGCAAAGAAGTATTTTACTCATTCTAAACTTGAAAGGGCCTTCAAACGGTAAGGAGGAACTAAAAATGAATATAGCAGAAGGCGTAGCCATCATCCCGTTAGAAATCGAGGGCATCATTTTGAATTCCACTTTGGTGTGGGACGAACACAGGGCGATCCTGATCGATGCGGGTTTTTACGGGCATGGCTCACAGATAGTTGAAGGTATGAGGCGGGCCGGCGTAGCTGCTGAGCGGTTATCTGCCGTGATTTTGACCCATCAGGATATTGATCATATTGGCGGTGTGCAGGACCTAATGGAATTAACGGATAGACCGCTGACGGTGTATGCCCACGTGCTGGATCAGCCTTTCATCGAAGGGGCGGTTCCGCTATTAAAAAGAGAATTGCCTCCACAACTTCAGCATATGTTCGACCTTCCTTATCATGTAAAGGTAAATCATACGCTATATGACGGGGATGTGCTTGATTTTTGTGGTGGTGTAGAAGTGATTTGTACTCCTGGACACACCCCGGGACATATCAGTTTGTATTTGCAGACAAGCAGGATACTGATTGCCGGAGACGCATTGCCTTCTGTAAACGGGGATCTGCAAACTCCAACCAATCAAACTACACCTGACCTGCCGGCGGCGTTCAACTCCCTGAATAAATTGCTGGATTACGACATTGACCAAATTGTCTGCTATCATGGCGGGCTGTGTACGGAGAATGTACAGGAGCAGCTCAGGCGTATAGTGGAGCACTCATCCGGTGAGACCGCTTTTTCAAATAAGGAGGAATCTGAGCGGTGAATGGATTACTGGGAATGAAGCTTGGCGAAGGCGGGTGTGCGGAAATTTACGAGTGGGAAGATACGTCAAAGGTTATTAAGCTTGCCAAGAGCAATACCGGAACGGATGCCCTGGCTAGAGAGTTCAGCAATTCGCAAGCGGCTTGGAAAAAAGGACTGACTGTGCCGCGCCCCTACGAATTAACCGAAGTCGATGGCCGTCAGGGGATGGTGACAGAGCGCATCTATGGGGAGTCGCTAATGGAACGGTTCATACAGCTGTTCATGCAGGTGTCTGCAGACAGGAAATGGACGGACAGTGACGATGAGAATATCCGCATCACCGCCCGCAGCCTAAGCCACATTCATAGTCAGAGGATCCCTTCGATGCCACCGCAGCGCGAAGCGCTGAAATGGAATATCCATTCAGCCCGTTATCTGACTTCAGATGAGAAGAAGCGGGTCGTTGAGCGGCTGGATCGTCTGCCTTTGAAGTACCAGCTCTGTCATGGAGATCCCAACCCAGGAAATATCCTGATACGGAATGGTGAACCTGTAGTAATCGACTGGATGAATGCTTCGACCGGTAACCCCGAAGCAGATCTCGGTGAATACATCATCATGATCCGCTATTCGGTTCTGCCGCCGGGTCTGCCTGCGGATGTGCTGGAATTTTTTGACTCCGTAAGAGAACATATCATCCGGGTATTCAGCGAAGAATACGAACGGCTGACGGGGATTGCTTACCGTGAGGTGGAACAGTGGCTGGTTCCGCTCGCTGCACGTAAATTGGACGTTGATTCTATCGTCGAGGAAGAGAAGCAAAGGCTGCTGGAGTTTATCAGAGCGGAGTTGTAAGTGAACAATGAAACAGTCCAGCCAGTGGCGGGAAATCCAACACGGATACCATTCGGTAGCAAAATTTATACTTTTGTCAATATTATAGTAGGGTTAGACTCCAAATGTTAGTGATTGGATACAATCCGGTTCAGGGATTTTGGATGCAATGACAATAAACCTGACATAACCATTCAAAAGACGGGGCTTACACGTTATAATATGGCCTAAAGATGCTACCCGAAAGGTCTGAGGAAGAATGAGCCTGGAAACCTTAAATGAACGAGTGAAAACGGATCTTTCCTATCTTGCCTATGGAGGCCCAGACTGGGTACGGCCGCTGAGCCATCCGGCAGGCCATGTATATGATGTTGTAATTGTGGGCGGTGGGCAAAGCGGCCTCGGAGCGGCTTTTGGACTGCTCCGTGAACGGATATCGAACATTCTGCTGATCGATGAGAACAGTGAAGGGCTGGAAGGACCTTGGGAAACTTACGCCCGGATGGTCACGCTGCGAACACCGAAACATTTAACCTCGGTTGATCTGGGGATTCCTTCATTAACCTTCCGATCCTGGTGGGAGGCGCAGAACGGGGCTGAGAGCTGGGAGGCCGTCGATAAAATCCCGCGCGGCGACTGGATGGATTATCTGCGCTGGTACCGGAGGGTTCTGGACCTGCCCGTGGTCAATGAAGTCCGGCTAGAGCTGATAGAACCTGGTGACGATGGAATTCACCGCCTGCATATCTCAGGTGCTGGAGCGCCGAAGGAGCCATTGCTGGCGCGTAAGGTAGTGTTGGCTACAGGTATCCAGGGGGGAGGCGAATGGCATGTTCCCCCGATGGTAGCTGATCATCTGCCGAAAGCCATGTATGCCCATACCTCAGAGGATATGGACTATACGTTCCTCCGGGGAAAAAGAATCGCCATTCTCGGCGGCGGAGCCTCAGCGTTCGACAACGCGAATTATCTGCTCTCCGGGGGAGCAGCGGAAGCCCATGTGTTTGTCCGCCGCGAGCAGCTTCCGAATGTCAATCCGATCCGCCAGATGGAAGTCTCAGGTATGATTGAACGGTACCATACGTTGTCTGACCCGGAGAAATATGCAGTGATATCGCATTTCTTCAAATTCAATCAGCCGCCGACGAATGATACCTTTGCCCGTGCAGCGGCTTGGCCGGGCTTCCAGCTTCATCTGGGTTCGCCGTGGCTGAAGGTGGAAGCTATTGGCGACAAGGCAGTAGTGACCACGCCGAAAGGTGAATTTTCCTTTGACTTTCTCATAGTCAGCACCGGTCTGCTCAGCGATCCGGGCCTGCGTCCGGAGTTACGATTGATTGAGAGCCATATCGCCCGCTGGAGCGACCGTTACGAAGCACCGTCTGGAGAGGCGAATGCGCTGCTGGATGCGCACCCGTATCTGAGCCCGGGCTTTGCGCTCCAGCCCCGTGCGGAAGAGGGACGCCAGCTTGTACACGGACTGTTCGTCTTCAACTATTCCGCGCTTGCCAGCTGCGGCCTGTCGGCATCCGCCATCTCCGGCATGAAGAATGCGGTACCGAAGCTAGTGGCCGGGGTGGCCGATCAGCTGTTCACCGATGACCGCGAGGAAATTCTGAGTGCCTTTTACGCCTATCATGAGGTTGAATTTACCGGAGTGTGGCCCTTGAAAACTTTGGACTGATAAGACTGATAAACCGCAAGTGTATATTTTTACAGTAGGAGGCTGTCTTCCCGCAGAATGTTCTGCGAGGAGGAGCCTTCTTTTTGATTTCGTGGGCCAGCGCTGCGAGAGCGGAATCAAAGGTATTTCTGCCTTTGATTTCGAACATCAGCGCCTGTCAGAACACCGCTTGGCGTTGACCTCACGCCTCCCCTCATTGATAATAAAAGAAGTTCACATTTCTTCTGGAGATTGGAGTAAGACCATGAGATACCGCAATATGGAAGAATGTATTACCGATTTGGAAAAACATGGACATCTGGTCCGTATTCCTGAGGAAGTCGACCCGAACCTTGAGATGGCGGCGATTCATCTGAAGGTCTACGAAGCGGGCGGTCCCGCCCTGCTCTTCGAGAAGGTCAAAGGCTCGAAATACCGCGCAGTGTCGAATCTGTTCGGCACGATAGAACGCAGTAAATTTATATTCCGCGATACCTGGGAGTCGTCCCAGGATGTGATTGCTCTGCGCAGTGATCCGATGAAGGCGCTCAAGCAGCCGCTCAAATATGTAGGCACAGGGCTGGCGGCCAGAAAAGCCCTGCCGCTGAAAAAAGGGAGTGGCGTTCCGGCGGGCTTCGAGGAGATCCGAATATCCGACCTGCCGCAAATTAAGCATTGGCCTGGGGACGGCGGCGCGTTCATCACCCTGCCTCAGGTCTATTCCGAGGACCCGGACAAGCCCGGCATTATGAATTCCAATCTTGGCATGTACCGTATTCAGCTTAGCGGCAATGAGTATGAGATCAATAAGGAAGTCGGCGTGCATTACCAGATTCACCGGGGCATCGGCATTCACCAGACCAAGGCAACGAAGAAAGGCCAGCCGCTCAAGGTTAGCTGCTTCATCGGGGGACCTCCCGCACATACCTTATCTGCGGTCATGCCCTTGCCCGAGGGCTTAAGCGAAATGACCTTTGCAGGGCTTCTGGCGGGGCGCCACTTCCGCTACAGCTATGCAGACGGTTTCTGCATCAGCAGTGATGCAGACTTTGTCATTACCGGCGAGATTCATCCCGGGGAGACCAGACCGGAGGGGCCTTTTGGCGACCACTTGGGCTACTACAGTCTGACCCATCCGTTCCCTGTGATGAAAGTGCATAAGGTCTATGCCAAAAAAGGGGCCATCTTCCCGTTTACTGTTGTAGGACGCCCGCCGCAGGAGGATACAGCCTTCGGAGAATTGATCCATGAGCTGACTGGCGGGGCTGTGAAGCAGGAGGTGCCTGGAGTCAAAGAGGTGCATGCGGTCGATGCAGCTGGTGTGCATCCGCTGCTGTTCGCCATAGGAAGCGAGCGTTATACCCCATACCAGCAGCTGAAGCAGCCTGCGGAGCTGCTTACCATCGCGAACCGGATACTTGGGACAGGACAGCTCAGTCTGGCGAAGTATCTGTTCATTACGGCGGAAGAAGACCGGCCGGTCAGCACACACAAGATCGGGGATTTCCTGATCTATATTCTGGAGCGGATCAATTTGCACCGGGACATTCATTTTCAGACCAATACTACGATAGACACTCTGGATTATTCCGGAACGGGGATTAACAGCGGCAGCAAAGTGGTTTTTGCAGCGGTGGGGGAGCAGAAGCGAACCTTGTGTACGGAGGTACCGGGGATTCTGAAGAATCTGCAGACGTTCGGACAAGCAAAAATGATTATACCGGGAATCGTGGCATTGCAGGGACCGAAGTTTATTGATTATGCGGCAGCGCGGGAGGAAACAGACAGGCTGAGTATCGCGATTCAGGAACAAGGTGTACTTGATAGCTGCCCGATGATCATCCTGTGTGACGATAGTACTTTCATGAGTGAAACGTTAAACAACTTCCTCTGGGCAACCTTTACGCGCAGCAATCCCTCACATGATATCTATGGGGTGAACAGTGGTGTAGAGAACAAACACTGGTTCTGCGATAATGTGATCATTGACGCCCGTGTGAAGCCGCATCAAGCGCCTCCACTGATCCCGGATGCGGCGGTGGAGCGGAATATTGAACGCTTTTTTGCACAGGGAGCCCCTCTGGCCGGGCTGCACAAACTTCGCTGAGCTTAAGCTTGGGAGAAGTACTGTACCCTGATCCGGTACGGAATCAATGTTGGAATGCGTGACGGAATTAAAGGGAACCACGGCAGGCGTATCGGACGCTTGCCGTGGTTTTTGTTGATATCGGGTCATAAGAGTTCAAGGCTGCAGAATGGAGCTGTGGTAATGGATATGCGATTGCCGATTTCTATCCGGTTACTCTCCGCCCGGAAGGGTGTAGGTATACACTTCACCCTTGCCGCCGTTAATATATCCGGTAAAGGTTAGGGTGTTGCCAGTCCGTCCGGTCAGGAAGATATTGTCTCCCGGGAACATCGAATCGCCCTGCTCCAGTACCCGCTGCCGGTCTGCATCCACCAGCACTTTGTAGAGCGGGGTTTGTACACCGGTGCTGCGGTTCACCAATGTCAGGAATGCTGTATCACCAGGACGGATTACCGCCACATCCGAATACCAGCCTTCGACGTTATAGTAGACGGTAGGAGGGCTGTTTTTACTTATGCCCATCAGCCGGGCCAGATCTACGGTTTCAATTACATCCCCTGTCCCATCCTCGATGAGCCGCAAGGAGCGGCCGTCGTTCAGCAGCAGATTGCCTCCGGACCATACGGCTGGCTCGCTGAAGGTGGAATGGAAATCTGTATGGGCCTGGCGGATAAGGGCAGCGTTCTTGAGGAGGTAGGTGAAATATTCCCGATAAATATGAGGCTCCCCGTAACTATTGCTGATGCGCAGCATGGTAAGTCCAGCCGGTGTCTGTTCAAATTTGAAGTGGACCAGATCCAGCCCGCTACCCAGTGAAGCAAGTTTGCGCTTGGGTCTGCCTCCAGTGGTGATGAATAGTTCGCCGGTATCGAGGGATACGGTATAAACGGAACCTGCGTGGCTTTCGGAGTAGGCACGGTACATATGGAGTCCGTCTGCCAGGAGTTGCTGTGTTTGTGGATTCCAGCGGACGGATTTACCCTCAAGAGCGGATACGATGAATTTTACAGGCACATACAACTGATGATTGAAGAGGTAAGGAGTGCCGCCGGTGTCGATTCTTTTGCCATCGAGCACACCGGTGCGGCTGCCAACCTGAACGGTGAAGCTTTTCTCCCAGCCGCTGAAAACAGCTTGTTTACTGGAATTGTCCCACTTGAGTGCAAATCCTGCAGGCGTGATTATAGAAGCTGGCATATAGGTGACACCATTCTTGATTTGTCCATCCCCTGTCTCGCCGCTTGCGAGTGTGGATTGATTGGTGAAGGTCAGCACGACTTGCACGGTTGCAGCTTTTTGGGCGGATGCCGGAGAAGGGGATGCACCCGATAACAGCAGTAAGGCAATTGCGGCGGGTAGAAGCATTTTTCTGGCCATATATGATGTTCTCCTTTCAAAAAAATGGTTGAATAAGGTGGGGAACTGGCTTCAGCGTGTGCAATTGTTCATATAGACGGCTCCTCCGCGGGAATGTTTCGGTAAAATATGGATTTAGAAAGAAAATATATTGAATATATTGGATCGCCATTGCTACTATTGTGGGGAGTTCTAATACGGTGAAGTAGGATGAAGGGGACAAAACTATGGGAGTTTTGGAAACACAGCGGTTAACGATGAGAGGCTTCAAACCGGAAGACTGGGAGGATTTGCATGATTATCTGTCCCGGGAAGAGGTGGTGAGGTACGAGCCTTATGGGGTTTTTGATGAGGAGGCGAGTAAGGCGGAGGCGCTTAGACGCTCTACGGACCATGCTTTTTGGGCGGTATGCCTGAAGGAGTCCGGTAAAATGATAGGCAATCTCTATTTTCAGCAGCAAGAGCCGCAGGCGTTCCAGACTTGGGAGCTCGGCTATGTCTTCGGGAGTGGATTCCAGGGCCAGGGCTATGCAACAGAGGCGTGCCTAAGGCTGCTGGAATATGCATTCAGTGACTTGCAGATCCGCAGAGTAACTGCTCACTGTGATCCCCGCAACCATCCCTCCTGGCAATTGCTGGAGCGGCTGCAGCTGCGCCGGGAAGGGCATTTGCTTCAGACGGGGTACTTCAAAAACGATATTGAAGGACATCCGCTCTATCATGATACCTATGCCTACGGTCTGCTTGGAAGCGAATGGCTAAGCATCCAGCAGGCGGCTTCGGACAAGCAGCAGGCATAGCGGGATGAAAAGGGGCCGTCTGCTGGGGATTGTAATCTATCTGCTGAACCGGGAAACAGTCAGTGCCCGGTGCTGGCTGAGAAATTCGAAGTGTCGCAGCGCACCATTCAGCGTGATATCGATTGATTGCCCGTCTAAGCGGAAAATTACATTGAGAATAACAAAAGCACATGAACGTTCTCCTTGGAGAATTCATGTGCTTTTGTTATGTGAGGAAGCTGAATCCGTTATTAATAAAATTATGGCTTGCCTTAAAGTGAACTTTAAGGAATATGATGATCCCGAACAAACGAAATGGAGGGATAATACATGGAAGCACAAAAACATCATCATCGAACATTACAAGCACCGCTAGCAACGGGATTCGACGTCCAGACAACAGCCAAAGAAGTAATCGGCGGTCTGAACCTGACTGGTAAAGTAGCAATAGTTACGGGCGGATATTCCGGAATTGGCCTGGAAACCTCACGTGTGTTAGCCGAAGCGGGAGCCACTGTAATTGTGCCGGCGCGGACACCGGAAAAGGCTAAAGCTGCAGTATCCGGCATTCCCGGTCTGGAGCTGGAAGCCCTTGATTTGATGGACCCCGCTTCTATTGACGGCTTCGCCCAGCGGTTCATCCTTTCAGGCCGGCCGCTTCACTATCTCATCAACAGTGCAGGCATAATGGCTGCACCCCTGGCACGTGATACGCGCGGCTATGAGTCGCAATTCGCTACCAATCATCTGGGGCATTTTCAGCTAACGGCCCGTCTCTGGCCTGCATTGAAACAGGCGGGTCTGGCCCGGGTCATCTCGGTCTCCTCCCGGGCGCATCGCCTGGGTGGTGTTGATCTCAGTGATCCGAGCTTTGAACGGCGGGAATATGACAAATGGAAAGCTTATGCCCAGTCCAAAAGTGCGAACGTACTGTTTGCAGTAGCTCTGGATGATAAAGCCAAAGCGTACGGAGTCCGGGCTTTCGCTGTCCATCCGGGCCTCATTCCTTCCTCGGGAATTGGCCGTTTCCTGGAGTCAGAGGAGGGGGGTGTGAAGCCGATTCAGACTGCTCAACCCGCCAAAGAGGAGGAGAAACTGTCATCTGGCATGAAGCAGCCTGATTTCATGAAGACTACAGAGCAGGGAGCTGCAACCAGCGTATGGTGTGCGGTTAGTGAACAACTTGATGGCCTGGGAGGCGTCTACTGCGAGGATGCCGATATTGCCGAAGCTGTTCCGGCAGACAGTGTGCAGGGCTCGGGAGTCTGGCCGTGGGCCGTTGACCGGGAGTCTGCCGGGCGGCTGTGGGTGCTCAGTGAGCAGATGACCGGAGTGAAGTTCAATATCTGAGCCGACTTGACGTAAAGTATACTTTACACCGTATACTAGGGGGAAACTGGATCACTGTAGTGGTCAGAGGGAAGTGGCTTACTTGGGAATCTCCATCAAAGAGGCTTCGGAGAAGCTGGGGCTGGCTCCGCATACCATCCGCTATTATGAAAAGGAAGGGCTGCTTCCAGCGCTTCAGCGGGACGAATACGGGAATCGGATATTTGAGGAAAAGGATCTGGAGTCTATCTCGCTCCTGAACTGTTTTCGGGTAACCGGTTTACCGGTGGCCACATTGAAGCAAATGGTAGACCTTACGCTTCAGGGCGATTCGACGATTCCGCAGCGTACGGTCATTTTACGGGAATACAAGCAGGATCTGGTGCGTCAACAGCAGGAGCTGGACCGGGCTTTTGCCATTGTGAATATGAAGCTGTCCAAATATGACTTACTGGAGCAAGGACAGCTGGCTCCGCAGGACCGCATGGGACTCTAGTACTGAGGGGAGTGAAGTGGAATTAGTGAACTTAAATATGCTCAAAGCCTGCTGCAGAGGTGTTAGTGGGAATTAGTAGACTTAAACGAAGCGAATTCCGCTGTAAGGAGGAAAATAGGCCTATTTAAGTCTACTTTCTCCAACTAGCGCTTTCGGGAGAGCGTGAGCCTAAGATCTAAATTCACTTTTTCCGCTTAGGTCTGCCTCTGCCATACGGTTCAAGGAGGAATGGATGATAGGGGAAGCACCGGTTTACCCGCCGGACGGGAAAAGCCATGTACCCCGGTATCCCCAATCCAAAACGGCTGTGCTGTCCAGTGAAGGACGGCGCAGCCGTTTCTACATGCGTGATACACATAAAACCTTACAGCAGACATACATTCGTTACATCTCCTAGTGGAACCGGGGCAGGATTCTTCCGTTGCTCCCTCAGGCTGTGATTATCTTCGCCCTGGTTTTGATGCGTCTGCTGTCGATCACTTCTTCATAATCGCGGATCAGGCCGTCAAAAATGTGTTCCCAGGAACGGCCAAGCGCCTGTCTCCGTCCTTCCATCCCCATGATGTCCCGCAGAATCGAATTGTTGGCCATGCGGCATATCTCCTCAACCAGCGCTCCCGGATCATTCGGCTGAAACAGCTCGCCGTTAATCCCGGGCATCACCAGTTCCATAGACCCGCCTGCACCGGCGGCAATGACAGGCAACCCTGAGGCCATAGCCTCCAGTACCACGTTGCCAAAGGTTTCCGTGCAGGAAGGGAACACGAACAGATCGGCAGAAGCGTATAGCTCTGCGAGTTCCTCGCCGTGCTTCACACCGGTGAAGGTCACATTCCGGGGTGCCTGGGACCGCAGTTCGGGCAGCAAGGGGCCGTCACCGACCACTAGCAGGTGAACCCCGGCAGCAACAGATTCGGGGAGATGCCGTACAGCTTGCAGGAGGGTGGAGATATCTTTTTCCGGAGCAATCCGGCCTACATAGAGCAGTATCAGCGGTTCGGTGATTCCATAACGCTCCCGTACTTCAGCGGCATTGCGTTTGTCCGGAGAATACTGGCGGTAATCAATGCCTCTCGACCAGAGCTGCAGCCGCTCGAAGCCTTGCTCCTGCAGTGTGCGTATCGTTTCCCGGGATGGGGCAAACGTAGCATCGCAAGAGCGGTGGAACCATTTCATGTATTTCCAATAAAGGGGGACAATTCGGCGTACCCGGTAGTATTCCAGGTAACGGTCGAAATGGGTATGGTAGGAGGCAACATGAGGAAGGCCTTGCCTATGCGCATAACGGAGGCCGCAGAGGCCAATGTTGAACGGGGTGGCCATATGCAGCAGATCTGGCTGGAAGGAATTCAGCTGGCTCTGAATCGACGACATGCTGGGCAGAGCCAGCCTGCACTCCGGATACAGAAAAAAAGGAATGCTGGCGACAGGACGAACCGGATCGGGGTAGCTGCCTTCAATGGCGGATTTGGGTGTAAACAGCAGATGCTCAATCCCCCGGCGGTTCAGGTGACTGGTCAACCGGCCAAGCGTGCGGGCGACACCGTTGGTTTGCGGAAGAAACGTGTCCGTAAATAAGGCCAGGCGCATGGAATCCCTCCCTATGGTCTTCTTGCCCTGATCGTAACAGCCGAATATTACAAGGGAGTTAACCGGAGGTTAAACAATAACAGCGGACAAATAGTATTCGGGTAAACATTATCAAATCTTTATTTTCTCTTGTTAATCTGTCTCCACACAGTAACGAGAGGAAGGGATTAGATGGGGCCATATATTCTGGAAACAAGACATTTAAGTAAACGGTTCAAGCGGCAGCAGGCCGTGGCAGATGTGTCGCTGAAGATACCGAAAGGCACAGTATACGGACTTCTTGGACCCAATGGGGCAGGTAAAACGACTACACTAAAAATGATTACAGGACTTCTGCGTCCAAGTGAAGGGGAGATTCTGGTTGGGGGGAAGCCTTGGGAGAGACGGCATCTGGAGCGGATCGGGGCTCTGATTGAAGCTCCTGCGCTGTACGGCAACCTTACGGCAAGGGAGAACTTGATGGTTCATGCGATGCTGTTGAGACTGCCTGCGCAAAGGATCGAAGAGGTGCTGCGCACAGTGGATCTGCAGGAGACACGCTCCAAAAAGGCGTCCCAGTTCTCGCTCGGGATGAAACAAAGACTCGGTATAGCGATTGCCCTGCTGAACCAGCCGGAGCTGCTGATTCTGGATGAACCGACGAACGGACTCGACCCGCTGGGCATTCAAGAGCTCAGGGAACTGATCCGTTCCTTCCCTGGGCAGGGTATCACCGTGATTCTCTCCAGCCACATTCTGTCTGAGGTGGAGCAGATCGCCGATCATATCGGCATTATTAGCGGTGGACGGCTGGGCTATGAGAGCGAAATCCATACAGGCGAGGATCTGGAAGCGCTGTTTATGCAGGTCGTTGCCCGAAACCGGGAACAGGCAGGTGGTGTGCAGCATGTTTAGTATCCTTCAATCAGAGCATTTGAAATACAAACGCAGCTTTTCGTTGAAGCTGGTTTGGGCTGCCCCGTCGTTCTTTGTACTGTTCGCGCTCATTGCCTTACTGTACATTCCCAAAGGACAGAGCTTACCAGGGGAGCTGTTCCTCAGTATGGTTTTCAACTGGTGGCCGTTTATTTTCGTGCCGCTCGGCACGGCGCTGCTCTGTGCACTGGCCGAGGTTAGGGAACGTAAGGCCGGCCATTACCGCGGCTTACGCCTGCACAATATCCGTCCCGGATTACTGTGGATCGGCAAAATCATGGTGCTTGCTTACTATATGCTCCTGTCATCATTGGGAACCATTGCTGCTGCTCTGCTTGCAGGTCTGCTGATAACGGATGGAACCCTTCCTGTGGAAAAGGTAGTGTATGCCAGCCTGCTCACTTGGCTGGTCTCATTAAGCCTGATTCCTTTGCAGCTCATGGCTGCTGCCTGGAAAGGAATGGCCGCATCTATCGGGCTGGGTGTTGCAGGCATGTTCGCTGGTGTCCTTGCCGCACCTGGTCCCCATTGGCTCTATGTGCCCTGGAGCTGGGCACTGCGGCTGATGTGTCCGGTAGCCGGAGTTCATCCAAACGGCGTCCCACTTGAAACCGGGGACCCCCTGCTGGACACCTCGGTTATTCCAGCAGGGATTGCCGTTTCACTGCTATTTTTTGCGGCCAGTTCCTGGCTAACAGGAGTATGGTTTGACCGGAAAGAGGTGAAATAGAAATGCTGCTGCGATTAATGGCCTCGGATTGGCTCAAAACAAAGCGGACACCAGTCCGCTGGTTGACAGGGATGGCAGTTCTGGGCTATCCTGCGCTTCTATTATGGTACTTCGCCCGTCCTGTCCGTACAGCGGGGCTTCCATATGAGATCCACCACGCCTTTTTTCAGTCGGCTAGTATAGTTCTGCCTGTCGGTATAGGTTTGTTGGCCGGACTGCTTGCTGCCCAGGAGGAGAATGCCGGCCATTTCAACGGCCTGCTGGGGCAGAGTGCGCCCAGAACGCTGATCTATCTTGGCAAGCTGCTGCAGCTGATTCTGCTGGTTGCAGCATTCCTTTTTGGTTCCATGCTGGTGATGCTCCCCGGGATGCGGTATATTCTTCAATTGGAGCATCCTGGAGCAGGAATCTTCCTGCTCAGCGGTCTGCTTGCGCTTGCGGGCAGCCTGGCCTTGTGCGCACTGCATCTGTACCTGGCGCTGGCTTTCGGGCTGGGCGCTTCTGTTGGAGCAGGGGGAGCGGGTCTGCTGGTTGCTGCCATCATAGGCACCACTTCCATAGGTGATGCCATATGGCCCTTCGTACCCTGGTCCTGGCCTGCCCGGCTTGCCGGTCTTCCTGGCCTCGCTATGCAAGGGGTATCACTGCCGGATGGCTTCCAGTTATCCGGATTCCTGCGGGACAATCTGGTTCGGGGTCTCGTTCCAGCCTGTATGGTGTTCATGCTTGTGACCGCTTGTAGTATACTATGGTTTTGTAGATGGGAAGGCCGTGACAGCTACGAATAGCGAAGGGCAGGAGGGATAAATTGAGCAGAATTTTGATCATTGATGATGAAGAGGCCTTGGTTCAACTGCTCACAGATGAGCTGGAGGCCAAGGGGCATGAGGTGCTGTCCGCTGCTGACGGAATCGAAGGCGTCCGGCTGGTGGAGCGTGAACCGGATCTAATTATTCTCGACATTATGATGCCGGAGATGAATGGTTTTGAAGTCTGCCGCAGCATCCGCGACCAGGTAAGCTGTCCGATTATCTTCCTGAGTGCCAGGCAGTCGGAAGCGGACCGGGTCCGCGGGCTGACGCTGGGCGGAGATGATTATGTGATCAAGCCGTTTGGCCTCCGCGAGCTGATGGCCCGGATCGAGGGCAATCTGCGGAGGGAAGAACGGTCACGGCAAAAGCCGCAGCAGTACAACCGGCTGCGGTTTGGCAAGCTGGAGCTGAGTCTGAAGGAACGGCTGGTCAGCGTAGCAGGGGAGCCTCTCACACTGACGCGGCGGGAATATGATATCACTGAGCTGCTGGCGCTGCATGGCGGCCAGGTTTTTTCACGCGAGCATATTTATGAGAAAGTCTGGGGTTATGATGCCGAAGGAGATGCATCGACCGTAGTTGAGCATATCAAGAAGATTCGGGCCAAGCTGGCCGCGGCCGATCCTTCCGGCGATTATATCTCTACCGTATGGGGAATCGGCTACAAATGGACCATTCACTAAGCTAGGAGCTGCCATATGAATAAAAAACCGCTTAAGACCCAGTTTCAACTGGCTTTCACCTATATTATCCTGTCCAGCGTGGTAGCGACGGTGATCACTTATGCTCTGGCTGTGCTGCTCTTTATGCGGGTGGAGAATAAGCTGGTGTATCCCGCCAATCATTATGAGAAGCGCTTGCCTGCCATCGAAAGCTATATTCTGCAGGAACAAACAGCGCTGCTTGCCTTATCCGCCAGACCGGCGCTGGAAGCGGCGATTCCGGGTGAGGGCATCACTTACCAGGTGGTGGACGGGAATGCACACATCTTATATGGCACACTGGATAATGTGCAAATTCACGGCCGAACGGAACTGTACAAGCTGTTGAATACTACCACGGGTATCCAAAGCAGATATGTGCACACGGTGCCGGTCATCGATACGGAAGGCGCAGTCAAAGGTGCGGTACTGCTGTCCTACGCGCTGAAGCCTACTTATGTGAATGAATCCGGCAACATGTGGATGACGGTGATTTTTATCGGTGCATTAGTGTCGCCATTTCTCTATATTCTCTTATTCTCGCTGTTATTCTCGCGCCTTGTTGCCGGCAATATCAATAAGCCGCTGCGCCTGCTGATGGAGGCCGCCCGCAAGATTAAAGAGAAGGATCTCGACTTCGAAATCAGCTATCATTCGGATAATGAGCTGGGCCAGCTCAGCAGTGCTTTTGCCGAGATGAAAACGGAGCTTGCGAGCTCCCTGTCGGCACAATGGCGGATGGAGCAGGAACGGGTGGAGATGGTCGAAGCGCTGGCACATGATCTCAAGGCTCCGCTCTCCATCATTCGAAGCTATGCCGAAGCATTAATCGACTCGGGGGACCCGAAAGACGGGAAGCTTCTTCGCTATCTTGGCGTGATCCGGGAGAATGCGGACAAAAGCAGCGAACGGGTGCGGCAGATGCAGTATACATCGGATATGGAAAAGGCGGGTTCCGTAGTCCATCCAGAGACATTTGAGCTGGTACCATTTCTGGATCGCAAAATCACGGCTTACTCGTTGGAGGCTGGCCGGAAGGGTGTTGAAATCGTTCTGAGGATGGGGGAGGCGGCAGGGGTATCTTTGCACACCGACCCGGAGCTTCTGGAGCGTATTCTCGACAATGTGGTGATGAACAGTCTGGAATATACGCCTGGCGGTGGCACCATTTCTGTTTCGGTTACCGTGCAAGGCAGCCGCATTTCTTACGAGATCTGTGATACCGGGCCTGGATTTAGCCGGAGAGACCTGGAGAAGGCTGTTCAGAAATTCTACCGGGGGGATGATGCCAGGGGCAGCAGGGACGGGCATTCCGGGCTTGGTCTGTATATTGCAAAGCAGCTGGCCGCGAAGCTGGGCGGCGAGATCCGGTTGAGCAACACACCCGGAGGTGGAGCATGCGTGGTTATAGAGCATGAAGAGGCAGGATGAATGGTGTAAGGTGAATGGGACGGGTTTTAGTTTGGATAAACAAACCAAAAAAGCAAAGCAGCTTTTCTTTAATAGAAGAAGCGCTGCTTTGCTCTCCGGGGATATGCCTTAAGGAAATCGGAGGCTGCTTTGATTTTCAGGAAATAATTCCTGCTTCCCAGATCGGTTCGGCATACCTGTTCTTAAGATTGCTGCTGCACTCTTTGCCGGTATCATAAGAACGGTCACCCAGCACCAGCTTGAACTGCTCCAGCGCCCGGGCGCCTTCAGCCGGCACCGTGCTGTTCAGCCACGAAGCCAGAGCCCGCAGCACCGTCCGTCCTTCAGCAAGCGCCTCCTCCCACAGGTCCCAGACACTTTCGGTCCGGACTTCGGAGTAGAGCGCCGAATGCCGCCACTCCCCGTGTTTTTCGTTCAGATAATCGAGCTTCTCCTCGGCAGGGGACAGCTGTTGTGAAAACAGGCGGCGGGCTTTGCCTCTCAGCAGGGATTTCTTCCAGCCCTTGGGATCGAATAAGCATTTATGCGCCAAAATCATGTCCAGGTACGCTTCATGCCAGATTTCAGCGGGAAGTCGCCGGGTTTCGGGATACCAGTCAGCTGCGGTTTCATGCAGAATCGTGTGGATGGGGATAGGCAAATGGGAGCCCACATTGATTTTTTTCCAGGCGGCATGCCGCCATGTATCCAACTGTCTCAGCCGCTTCATGAATAAGGTGTCGAGGACAATCTCAAAACGCTGGTGATTACGGTGCTTGTAGCCCGCTTTCCAGTTGATGTAGGGATGAAGGTTACGGTCCAGCAGATGGTGGGTAAGGAAGCCGAGAAAATATTGCTGCGCCTCCTTCAGCTCGGCGGCGGGAAGCGCCCGGGCTCTCTGCCAGAATTCGACCAGCACCGGACCGCAATTCTCCGTATGCATGAGATCGCCGAGCTGAAGCGCCCGGGTATCTTTTTTCCAGGGCAGAAAGCTGTGGTACAGCAGGAAATCCGGTCCCTGGCAGCCAAGCTGGTACAGCTCAGGACGGGACTTCATCTCCGCAAGAAAAGGGAACTCACCGCTGAACTCTTCCGCTAGCTGTTGCCCATACTCCAGATGCATCCAAATGTTAGGCATTCATTTCACCCCTCTGATCGTTGTTATCTTCAGCATACAGAATTTGTGTAAAAAGAGATGGCATAGTACTCGTGCGGATTGTAATTCTCTTGATTCCGTCTTTCTTTTAGGTTACTCCTCACCCGGACCAATTTCAATAAGCCGCCTGCAGTAAGTTCGCTCGAGCCCGGTCAACAGTGCGGGATAATCAGCAATCGGGAAGAAATTCTTCCTGTCCTTTCTATAATCGAGCGGTAACACTAAAATACATGCAGAGGTGATTAGAATGTGTCTGAAAACTAAATAACATGGTAAGATTTGGGAAAAATGAATGGAGCGTCAAGTATGATTCAAAGACGGTACGAAATAAGCGATGAACAGTGGGATCAAATTAAGGGGATGTTTCCACTCTACCGAACAGGACGTCCGTCAAAATTAAGTGAACGAACCATGTTTAACGCTTTTCTATGGATCGCTCGAAGTGGTGCTGCTTGGCTCGATTTACCGGAGAACGCTATGGTCCATGGAAAACGGTCTACAGTCGCTTTTGCAAGTGGCGAGATACCGGACTGCTTGTCGCGATCTTCCAAACTCTTCAGGTCGAACCTGACTTTGAAAACTTGAGCATTGATTCGACATCGGTCAAAGCCCATCAACATAATGCCGGTGCTAAAAA